>CBFGRG010000089.1:0-9163 GCA_965651105.1 uncultured bacterium
TTGTGACGTGCTTCGCTAGCTTGCGACCGTCGCGGCGGCTTCGCGTTTCGCGACCGCCTCGCGGACGGCCGGGGCGACAACGGTGCCGAACAGCTCGATCGAGCGCATCACATGCTCGTGCTCGACGGCGCCGATGCCGAAGTGCATCAGGTAGCGCTGGTGCCCGAACAGCTCGTGGTGGTAGAGGATCTTGTCGATTACGTCCTGCGGCGTGCCGGTCATCAGGTGGCCGTGCAGCGAGGTGCCTGCCACGTACTGCTCGCGCTGCATCGGCGGCCATCCACGCTCGGCGCCGATCTGGTCCATCTGCGCCTTGTAGGCGGGGAAGGTCTCGTCTATCGCCTGCTCCATCGTTGGGGCGATGTGGCCGTGCGTGTTGATCGTCAGCTTCAGGTTGCTCGGGTCGTTGCCGGCCTCGCGAGCGGCGCGGCGGTAGAGCTCGGCGAACGGTACGAACCGCTCCGGTTGCCCGCCGATGATCGCGATCGTCATCGGCAGCCCCAGCATCCCGGCGCGGACCGCCGAGGCCGGGGTGCCGCCGACTGCGATGCCGACCGGCAATGGGTCCTGCATGGCGCGCGGGTAGATCGCCTGGTCGTGCAGCGGCGCCCGCAGCTTGCCGCGCCAAGTCACCCGCTCGTTGTCGCGAATCTTCAGCAGCAGGTCGAGCTTCTCGGTGAAGAGGTCGTTGTAGTCCTCGAGCTCGTACCCGAAGAGCGGGAACGACTCGATGAAGCTGCCGCGGCCGACCATGACCTCGGCGCGACCCTCCGACAGTTGATCAATGGTCGCGAACTGCTGGTAGACCCGCACCGGGTCTTCGGAGGAAAGAACGGTCACGGCGCTGGTCAGGCGGATGTTCTTCGTCCTGCCGGCGGCGGCCGCGAGCACCGTGGCGGGAGACGAGACGCTGTAGTCGGCGCGATGGTGCTCGCCGACGCCGAAGACGTCGAGGCCGACCTGATCGGCCAGCTCGACCTCCTCCATCAGGTTGCGCAGGCGCTCGCCGTGCGAGAGCGCGGTGCCGGTGACCGGGTGCGCGGGCGAATCGCCGAAGCTCATCAGTCCAAGTTCCATGGGGTGTTGCTCCTCGGGGAGGGTGGGCGCAAGGCCCTTCCGTACGAATTTGCCGACCGAGTGACCCTTGTGGTCGCCCGGCGAGGGCAGGGACGTGCCCCGCCCGTCCACGAGATCAGCGGGGTTCAGGCGACGACCGGATCGATCACCTTTGCGACCGCGCGGCGTTGGCGCTGGCCCTTCAGCAGGTTCGCGGCCAGGTCGGCGGCGCGCTCGATGCGGCCCAGCACCGGCGGGTTGTAGAGCGTCTTGCCAATGAAGTCGCCGGCACTGCCATAAATGCCGACCGGCACGATGTGTGCCTGGAAATGCGCGAAGAGCGGGCGCAGCGCGTGGTCGATCACCATCGAGTGACGCTCGCTGCCGCCCGAGGCGACCAGCACGACCGGCAGGTCCTCCAGCGCGTAGGGGTCGATCAGGTCGAAGAGGTGCTTGAACATGCCGGAATACGAGCCCTGGAAGACCGGGCTGCCGGCGACGATGAGATCGGCTCGCTCGACGGTCTGGAGGATGCTTTCGACCTCGGGAGTGACATCTTCGCGAGTCGCGGCACCGGTGAAGCCGGGTCCGAGCGCGTAGGGACGGACGTCGGTGATGTCGACGTCGACGCGTTCGGCGATCGCCTTCGCGGCGAGGTCGATCAATGTGCCGGTTTTGGATTCCTCATTCGGGCTGCCGTTGACGGTGACGATGGAGTACGTGTCGGGCATGTTGGTTCCTCGGATGGACACTGCGGCCGCAGGGCCGGACAACTATCGTTTAGTACTATACTATATAAACGGAAGCATTGACAATGCCCCCTCTCGGGCGCCCGAATCGTGAAAGTATCGATAACTTTCCGATAACCCGTTCGCGCCAGGTAGTCGATACTGTACGCTTGGATTCATTACCCGGCAGTGCGGAGTCGGTGCGAGGGCGCATGGAACGCGAGCAGCAACCCGTCATCATTGATCTGGACGACCAATCGCCGCGACGCGCGATCGTCACAACGGCGCTCGTTGTGGTGCTCCTCGCGGTGCTGGCGATTGCTCCGTTGATGATCGATAATGCAACCTCACCCGGCGAGGCGACGAGCACCAGCATTCCGGCAGGGCAGGATGTCCCGCCGGCGTTGTGCTACCCCTCGCTTGACGTTCCCCGGATGCTCGATCCCCTGGCCAGCGTCATCCTGCCCGGCTGGGCCCGCCTTTGTGGCTGGCTGACCCAGCCTGACTTCGTTGAGCCGCCCGCTCCATCAGGCTGATCGCGAGCCGCCCCTGTTCCCTTCGCGCGTTGCCTGCAGGCCGGCCCGCGGCGCTGAAGGCTGGTGACCGCGCCTGACGTTGCCCACCATCGCGGTGTCAAGCGCGGTCACCGCCTGGCCTGAGCCGGCCGAAGGCACCTCCCCTACCCTCGCTCGACCTCGACGCGGCGGTTGCCGGCGGCCTGGGAACGGAGGATCGCCTCGATCACGGCGACGGTCTTGCGCGCCTCGCGCGGGGGCGATTGGACCGGTTCCCCCGTCTCGATCGCGTTGATCAGGTCGCGGAGCCCGGCCTCCATGCCCTGCACGGTCCCGCGCGGCACGATCGATGTGGCGGAGAGACCCAGCTCGGTCTGGACCAGCTCCGTCGCGCCCTGGTCGTTGACGACGATGCGACCCTCGCTGCCGATCAGCTCGACATCGACCTGCTGCACGGCCTTCTTGAAGCCGCCGAGGAAGCCGCGCACGCCGTTGTCCCAGGCGATGTAGGCATTCAGGCCCGGTTCCAGCTCGGGACTGCGGCCGCCGTCGCCACGATACGCTGTCCCGTAGTCCTCGTGGCCGGATTCCAGCTCGGCCATCACCCATGCCGGGTCAGATTCGGCGAAGTAGGTCATCAGGTCGAGGAAGTGGCTGTGGTTGCGCCAGAGCATCGCGCGTGGCCCGCCGAAGTGGATCGTCACCTGGACGAGATCGCCGATCGCGCCGGCGCGGATGCGCTCCCGCGCGGCGACGTAGGGCGGCATCCACCGGCGCGTGAAGTTGACGTTGACCGGCACGTTGTGGCGCTCGATCGCCTGGATCATCGCGTCGGCGTCCGACAGCTCGTGTGAGATCGGCTTCTCGCAGAAGATCCCCTTCACGCCGCTGGCCGCCGCGCGGCGGACGATCTCGCCGTGCAGGTGGTCGGGAGTCGCGACGGTGACGATATCGAGCTGCTCGGTTTCAAGCATCGTCGCGGCGTCGTCGTGGACCGCCAGGTCCGGCCAGGTTGAGGACCATGTTTCGACGAAGCTCGCGCGGGCGCCGGGGTCGATATCGCATCCGGCGACGACGGTGGCGTCCGGGATACGCGCCAGCGCCGACGCGTGGGTGCCTGGGGGGGCGAGGCCGAGCACGGGATGCGTGCCCGGGGGCGCCTGTTGGGCGGTGATCCAGCTGAGTCCGATGATTCCGACGCGATACGTTGGCATGAAATCTCCCCGTGCTCAGGCGCGCTCGACCGTGTTGGTCATGCCGCCGAGCTTTTCGATCGTCGCCTCGACCACATCACCCGGCTGGAGGTAGGTGTTGGTGGTGGCACCGACGCCGCCGGGGGTGCCCATGCAGATCAGGTCGCCGGGACGCAGGGTCACGAAGCGCGAGAGGAACGCGATGGTTTCAGGCACGGTGAAGATCATCTCGCCCGCGGCCGAGTGCTGGCGCAACTCGCCGTTGACCTTCAGCGCCATCTCGAGGTCGCGCGGGTCGCCAATCGCATCGCTGGTGACGAGCTGCGGGCCGATGACGGCGAAGGTGTCACACCACTTGCCCAGCAGCCAGTCGAAGAACCAGTCGCCGTTCCGCTCGGTGCGGTTGTCCGCGATCTTCAGGCTGCGCGCCGAGATGTCGTTGAAGACGGTGTAGCCGGCGATGTGGGCCTGGGCATCCGCCTCGGCGATCATCCGGCCGCCGGTGCCGATCACGGCGGCGATTTCGATTTCGTAGTCCAGAGTGTCAGAGTCGGCGGGGATCAGGATCGGGTCGCCGTCGCCGATCACCGCGGTACCGGGCTTGATGAAGGGGCGCGGGGTGATCCGCGCCTTGTCGACCGGAGCCGCGCCGCCCTCGGTGATGTGCGATTGGTAGTTGCCGGCGAGCAGGTAGATCGTGGTCGGCTCGGGAATCGCGGCCAGCAACCGCAGGTCGTCCGCCGGTTGGACGTCGATCTGACCAGCGTTCGCGGCCGCCTCGACCTCGCGGGCGATCGCGAGTCCGGCGTCCCCGAGCTGCAACAGCTCAACCACGCCCTCCGGCGCCTGTTGCCCGATATCGCGCGCGCCGGCCTGAAGGTCGACGATACCGGCGTCGACGGCGATGCCGGCACGGGCTCCATGTTCGGCGTTGGCGTAGGTCACAAGTTTCATCGTGTCTGTCCTCCCTGACTGATTGCAAGTGGTGTCTTGTGCGGACCGCCTCGGTGGCGGCTCCGCAGCGCGATACGCCGCCTCATCGGGTCAGCACGCGGCCCGGCAGCGCGCCGGTCGGTTTGCCTCCCGCCACGACGGTGGCGCCGTTCACGATCACGCGATCGACGCCGACTGGCTCGAGCCGGGGCTCGTTCCAGGTGGCGCGATCCGCCACGGTTTCGGGATCGAAAATCACGATATCGGCGCCGTAGCCCTCGCGCAGCAGGCCGCGGTCGCGAATCCGGAATCGCTCGGCGGGCACGGCGCTCATTTTCCGAATCGCGTCTTCCAGCGAGACCGCCCCGGTCTCGCGAACGCTCATGCGCAGGACCTGCGCGAAGGTCCCGTAACCGCGCGGGTGCGCTAACGTCCCGTGGTAGATACCGTCACTGGCGACCATCATCGCGGGATGCCGGATCGTGTCCCAGCTCGCCTGCTGCTGGACTTCTGGCGTGGTTCCACGGTGGTAAACCATCAGCGCATACGGATGTTCCTCCTCAAGCACCTTGATCGCAAAGTCCGGGACCGGCAGGCCGGCGTCGCGCGCGGCCTCATGGATCGATTGACCGAGGTAGCGGCCGCTTGGCGTGTCGACGAACACGGGCCGGTCGGCTCCGGCCGTCTGCACCAGGCGCTGGTCGAGATGTTCCCTGATGCGGGCTCGCGCGTCGGGATCTTTCAGCCGATCGGGAATGGCGTCCGGACCGCCCGCTTGTGCCCAGATCGGCAGGGTCAGCGCCAGGTGGGTGCAGCCCGCCGGGTAGAGGTAGCTCTCGAAGGTGAGGTCGCACCGCCGGGCAGCTTCCTCCAGCAACGGCGCGGTGACGGGCGTGACGCTCTCGTGGGAGATGTGCACGGGGATTCCGGCCCGCTCGCCGATCTCCATCGTTTCCCGCCAGGCGGCCTCGCGACCGATGTCGTTGTAGCGGACGTGGGCGGCGTAGATCGCGTCGTACTCGCGAGCGATCCTGCTCAGCTCGACCAGCTCGCGGGTATCGGCGAAGGCGCTGGGCTGGTAGTCCAGGCCGAGGCAGAGCGCGACCGCCCCGGCCTCCAGCCAGGCACGGGTCGAGCGGCGCATTCGCTCCAGCTCGTCATCCGTGGCGGGTCGCGCGGCCCACCCCATCGCGTCGTACCGCACGGCGCAATGTGGCACCTGCGGCACGACGTTCACCGGTGTGACGCCCTCGAAGATAGCCAGGTAGTCCTCGGGCGTGGGCCAGTTGAGCGCGAGGTCGGCGTGCCCGTTCGCAAAAAGCGTGGATTGCCAGAGCTGCCGGGCTCCGTCGGGCTCAACCCCCGCCCAGCCGAATCCGTCCGGTGCGGTGAGGTGGGTGGTGACGCCCTGCATCACGCTGCCGTAGCGGGTCTGGTTGGACGGGTCGGCGAGCTGCGCCTCGGAGTGGACATGCACATCGATGAACCCGGGGCTGACGACGAGGCCGGATGCATCGATTTCCTCCCCGGCGGTCGCGCCGTCGAGTTTCCCGATGGCGGAGATGCGGCCGCCGGTGACGCCGACGTCAACGGGCCGGGCAGTCTCCCCCGTTCCATCGACGACGGTTCCGTTGCGAATGACAAGATCGAATTCCACTACTGGTCTCCTGCCGCGTGTCGCACGCGGACGCGCTGCCCCGTTTCCGCGGCGGCATAGATTGCATCGATCACGCGCAGGGCGTCGATGATGTGCTGTCCAGTCGCCAGCGGCTGGCGGTCCTCCTCGATGGCGGCCAGCAGGTCGGCGATGACGACCACGCCGGTCGCGCCGTATCCAGTCGATGGCGCTGGGTCGTAGGTCACGTGTTGTCCCCGGACTGATTCCAGCGGCGATGCGCCACCCATCCACGACCAGTCACCGCTCGGCCGGATTGTCACCGATCCTCGCGTGCCGCGGATCCCGACCCAGCCCTCCCCGCCCGGCCTGGGGAGCGCGTAGGCGTGGTGCAGCGTGCCGATCGCGCCGGATTCGTACCGAACCGAGGCGGAGACGACGTCCTCGACGTCGATGCTCGGATCGCCGATGGTGCCAGCCATCGCCTGGACCTCGACGATGCGGTCGCCGGTGAGCCACAGCAGCTCGTCGAGGTCGTGAATGCCGAGCCAGTGCAGGATGCCGCCACCCATCTCGTCGCGGCGGAAGATGCGGTTGGCCGGATCGCGCACGGCCACCGATGACGTCACGAAGATCGCCTCGGTCGACAGCAGTCGTCCGAGCCTTCCCGACTCCCGCAACGTGGCGACCTCCTGCCAGCCGCGCCCGTAGCGACGCGACAACCCGACCGCGACCTTTATGCCGGCGTCCCGCGCCAGCCCGAAGGTGCGCTCGGCCTCCGCCGCCGTGCGGGCGCCCGGCTTGTCGACCAGCACGCTCACACCGTGGCGAGCGCACGTCTCGATCGCGGTCGGCGCGAGCGAATTCGGCAGGGTGATCAGGGCGACATCGGGCCGCGTCTCGCGGATCAACCGGTCGAGGTCGGTATCGAACGGCGTGCCCGCGATCGAGTCGGGAAACAGCGGGGCGAGATTCGGGTCGACGTGATCCGGACCCGGCGCCGATTCCCGGGCGGGATCGGGGTCGTGGCGGCCGACCACCTCGACGCGGTCACCGAGCTGGCCGAGGCTTCCGACCCAGCCGGTGACGTGGTAGTGGTTCAGGCCCACCACGATGGCGCGCCAGCGTTTCATGGTTGCGGGGTTCCTTTCTGGATCGAATCCGGATTGGATGCCTCGATCGTTGGCTCGTAGTGCCGCCCCTGTGGCGGCTGATCATCGCGGGCCACCTCAGGGACGGCGCTACGGGTTGTGCGAGTGCGGATCGAGGGCGTCACGCAGTCCGTCTCCCAGGAAGTTGATGCTCAGCACCGTCAGCGCGATCGCGAAGCCGGGACCGAGCCAGACCCACGGCTCGTTGACGAGCACCTGCAGCGACTGCGCCTCGTTCAGCATGTTGCCCCATGAGGGCGTGGGCGGCTGGATACCGAGGCCGAGGAAGCTGAGTGCCGCCTCGGATAGCATCGCGCTGGCGACGCCAAGAGTTGCCGCCACGACCACCGGCACGTAGATGTTGGGCATGATCTGGCGCAGCAGGATTCGGTCGGCGCGGGCGCCGGCGGCGATCGCCGCCTCGATGTACGGCTCGTTCATCACCGCCATCACCTGCCCCCGCACGATTCTCGTGATCACCATCCAGCTGAACAGCCCGAGGATCAGCACGACATTCGTGGCGCTGGGCCCGAGCATCGAGACCAGCACGATCAGCAGCACGAACAGCGGGAACGCCATGAACATGTCGGTGATGCGGGAGATGATCGCGTCGGCCCACCCCTTCCAGTAGCCGGCGATCAGCCCGAGCAGTGTGCCGATCACGGTGCTGATCGCCACCGCGGCCAGCGCCACGGCGATCGAGACGCGCCCGCCGACAAAGACGCGCGTGAGCGTGTCGCGCCCGAGTTTGTCGGTACCGAGCGGATGCTGCAGCGAGGGGGGCTTGCGCGCCTCCGGCAGCTGCATCGCGTAGGGGTCATAGGGCGAGACGTACGGGGTGATCAGGGCGGCGACGGCGATGAAAACGATGAAGACGACGCTGGCGGCCGCCATGCGGTGCCGCAGAAACCGTCGCGTGAAGCTCGGCCGCTTGCGGATGCCCGCCTCGCGTTCTGCAGCGCTGACATTCGTCTCGGGGGAGGTCACCACGGCGCTCATTGCAGCCGAATCCTCGGGTCAACCAGGCTGTAGGCGAGATCCGCGATGAGGCTGCTGACGACCACCACCGCCGTCACGATCAGCGCGAGTCCCATCACCATCGGGTAATCCTTTTGGGTCGCGGCGTTGAGCATCAGCAGCCCCAGGCCCGGCCACTGGAATACCGTTTCGATGATCACCGCGCCACCGATCAGGTAGGGCAGCCGGAATGCGATCACCGTGATGACCGGGATCAGCGCGTTCTTCAGGGCGTGCCGCGTGATCACGACGCGCTCGCGCAACCCCTTCGCTCGCGCGGTGCGGAGGTAATCGGTGTGGAGCACGTCGAGCATGCTGGCGCGGGTATAGCGAGTCAGCGCCGCCGCCAGCTCGAGGCCGAGCGTGACACCGGGCAGCACCAGATGGTGGAGCCGGTCGAGCACCGGGTACTGGGCCGATGCGCTCGACGATCCGAATACGGGGAACCAGTGGAGCTGCACCGCGAAGATGTAGATCAGCAACAGTCCCATGAAGAACGCCGGGATCGAGAGCCAGAAGAAGGAGAAGAACGTCACGAGGTAGTCAACGGCCGAGTACTGCTTGACGGCGGCAATCACGCCGCTGACGATGCCGATCACGATGGAGACGGCCATCGCGAAACCGACGAGCTGGAGCGTGGCCGGCAGGCGGCGCATGATGCCGTCGATCACGGGATCGCTCGAGGTGAGCGAGTAGCCAAGATCGCCGGTCACGACGCGGCCGAGCCACTGCACGTAGCGCAGCGGCGCAGGATCGTTGAGCCCGTAGCGCTCGCGCATCTGTTCCTTCGCGGCATCGCTGGTGAACGACTCCGGCGGGAGCATCGCATCGACAACGTCGCCCGGCGCAAGCTCGACGGCGATGAAGACGAGCAGGCTCACCCCGAGCAGCACCGTGATGCCATGGATCAGCCGTTGGATCAGGTAGTGGGTCAACGCGGGCGTCCCCGAGTGGC
>CBFGRG010000090.1:0-9154 GCA_965651105.1 uncultured bacterium
ATCCGCGCGCGACACGCAATCGTGACATTTTCGTCATGGAATCGCGCAATCCGGTTGCGATCCTGATGGTCGGGTCGCGGCTCCCGAGTGGACGGCGGGCGTCGCGGTCAGGCTAGTCGGCGGCCTCGCGTTCGCGCTGCTGCTCTTCCTCTAGAGTGCGAAGGGCGTAGGTCGAGTGGGCATAGGCGGCGCCGGAGCGCATTTCGGCGGCGACCCAGATCGCCTCCATGATCTCCTCGGGCGTCGCGCCGGCCTTCGCCGCGCCTTTTGTGTGACCGGTGATGCACCACGGGCATTGTGTCGCGTGGGCGACGGCGATGGCGATCAGCTGTTTGGTTTTCTCGTCCAGCGCCCCGGCGGCGAAGGTGGCCTTGCTGAACGCGCGCCAGGCCTTGTGCTGCTCAGGCGCGAGCTCGCGCCGCCAGCGGTCCAGCTCGCGACTGTTGTCGGGGAAGAAGTCGTCGATCATGGTGCGTGCCTCCTCACATTTGCCATCACGGTGCGTTTCAGCATCGACCATGCTCTCGGCTTCGTCGAGAGGTTGCGACCGACGATGCCCGACTGGCCGGCACGAGCGCCAGTCTCGGGATCGATCGCAAGAATGGAGAAGCCACCACAACGGGAACGGCGCAAACTGGAGAAACGAGCCGGCCCCGCTACCGCTGGGTTGGCTCGCCGAGGGTTGACCAGTGGGCACCGGCAAGGCATACTGGATCGGCGGATAATCCGAGTGCGGAGATAGTGTCCGTACAGAAGGGTGGTTGAACAATGGCAACACGCCGTGGCGGAAATGACGCCGCGATCATCGCAGAAGGACTGACCAAATCGTTTGGGGAAACCCAGGCGCTCAAGGGTATCGACCTGCGTGTGCCCCAGGGCACCGTGCTTGGTCTGCTCGGACCGAACGGCGCCGGCAAGACGACGGCTGTGCGCATCCTGACGACGCTGATCAAGCCGGATTCCGGCCGCGCCGAGGTCGCCGGGGTCGATGTCCTGAAGAACCCCGAGCAGGTGCGGCAGCGCATGGGCCTGACCGGGCAGTACGCCGCGGTCGACGAGGTCCTGACGGGCCGCGAGAACCTGATCATGTTCGGCCAGCTCTACCGCCTCTCCGCGAAATCGGCGAAGCGGCGCGCCGAGGAGCTGCTGGAGCGGTTCGATCTTACCGATGCCGCCGACCGATCGCTGAAAACCTATTCGGGTGGCATGCGCCGCCGCCTCGACCTCGCCGCGAGCCTGATCGTCGCCCCGCCGGTGATCTTCCTCGATGAGCCGACCACCGGGCTCGACCCTCGCAGCCGCAACGGCATGTGGGAGGTGATTGAGGACCTGATTCGCGATGGCACGACGGTGTTGCTGACCACGCAGTACCTGGAAGAGGCCGATCAGCTCGCCGACAACATCGTCGTGATCGACCACGGTCGCGTGATCGCCGAGGGCACGGCCAGCGAGCTGAAGGGCCAGCTCGGTGGCGAGCGACTGGAAATCAGCGTGCCGGCCGGGACCGACCTGTCGCTGGCCGAGCGCACGCTGCGCGAGATCGCGGCGCTCGAAGACGGCGAGGAGGTCCAGATCGACCACGAGGATCACCAGCTCACCGTGCCGTTCGTGGCGGGTGGGCGAGGGCTCCCGGATGCGCTGCGGCGACTCGATGCCGCTGGCCTGGAGCTGGTCGATATCGCGCTGCGCCGCCCGACGCTTGATGAGGTCTTCCTGACCCTCACGGGGCGCCCCGTCGAGGAGGCGGGCACCTCCACGGAGAATGCCGCATGAGTACCAACACGCTGCAACCACCTGCCGTGGTGGCGGAGCCGCGCGCCGCGGCACCGGATCTCGATTTCGTTCGCCGGAGCAAGCCGGTCGGTATCCTTGCCGACGCCCTGGTGCTGGCGAAGCGCTACCTGAAGCGGGTGCCGCGGGAGCTTGAATGGCTGATCGGCGTCACGGTCATGCCGATCATGTTCCTGCTGCTGTTCCGGTACATCTTCGCCGACACCGTGCAGGCGACCATGCCGGCCGGCGTCGACGCGGTGAACTACCTGGTGGCCGGTATCCTGGTCCAGGGACTCGTCTTCGGCAGCATGAACACCGGGCTCGGCCTGGCCGTCGATGCCAAGGAAGGGCTGATGGAGCGGTTCGCGTCGCTGCCGATGTCCCGCTCGGCGGTGGTGCTGGGTCGGATCCTGGCCGACATGGCGATCACCATCTTCACGACCACCATCACCATTGGTGTCGGCCTGCTGGTCGGCTTCCGGCCGGACGCCGGGGTCACTGGCTGGCTGGCGGCGATCGGGCTGATGCTGCTGATGGCGTTCACGCTGGCGTGGATGGGCGCGATCGTCGGGCTGGCGCTGAGGACGGTGGAGGCGGTCAACTCCATTGGCTTCTCCCTCATCTTCCCGCTGACCTTCGTCAGCAGCACCTTCATCAACCCGGACTTCCTTCCGGGCTGGCTGCAGGGCTTCGCCAAGAACCAGCCGTTCACGCTGCTGCTCGATGCCACCCGTGGCCTGCTGACCGGTTACCCGGAGGTTGGCAACAAGGGCTGGATGGTGACGATCTACCTGCTGATCGCGCTCGCGGTGTTCGTGCCAGTGGCGCTGTGGATGTACGAGCGACGCCTGGAGCAGTAGCGCTGGCCAATCGAGCGCACCCAGGCAACTCGAAGCGGCGACACTGTCCGCGCACCCGCGTTTCGATGGAATCGCGGTTTGCAGCGGGCGGTGTCGCCCTTTTCGTTTACCGGTGAATCGTCAGGGCGACACGTCTGCGTGCGGCCTTGGACCGTCCGGTGTCGCGAACGCAGGCACATTGCCGCTGCGGTAATTGCAGCAGGTGTTTCCCGTACGGAAGCATCCAGTCGCGGTAGCATGGTGAGGAACCGGATGGTGAGGGAGTGGGGCATGATCGACGAGCGGGATTCCTTGATGGAAGAGTTGGGAACAGAGCCGGGGACGGACGTGCCGGTTGCGTCCGGCATCTGCCACTCGATCATCTGGATGTCGCACCTGATCGAGCGCTACGCCAACGCCCGCCTGCCGACCTTCGATCTTGGCGTCGAGTTGAGCATGCCTCGCGCCCGTCTCCTGCTGGCCGTTGCCGCGGGTTCGGCCGAGGAGACCTCGACCCGGATGAGCGACATCGCGCTCGATGTCGGCGTCACTGCCCGGACGATTACGACGATGGTCGACGCCCTGGAGCGCGACGGGCTCATCGAGCGGATGCCCGATCCGCTCGACCGGCGGGCGATCTCCCTGCGCCTGACCGAGGCCGGCGAGACGCTGGTGCCGCGGGTGCAGGTTGCGCTGGACGAGATCAGCGCCGCCGTGGCCGCCCCGCTCTCCGACGCTGACCAGGCGGCGCTCCACGACCTGCTCACCCGCCTCATCGAGCGTGACGCCGGATAACGTCTACTGTCCCCGCGCCTCGAACCATGGCACCGACTGTGCGCTTCAATATGTCGACATGACAGTGCACGGCGACGATGGGCGTAGAGGCGGAACCATGATGAACGAATTCAATGTTGTCGGAGAGCGGAAAGACGACGCGTTACACCTGCTGGTGCGCGACGACGAAGGCCAACACTACGATTACTCTGTGGCGAACGAGCAGGTCTCACCGGTCGAGCCTGACGAGCGCTGGAAGATCGACCGCGAGCCATCGCTCGATGCGGGCGCTCCGCAGGCGGATGACGTCGGCGATATGCCGCCTGGATGACGCTGGTGTGCTCCCGCGACCGGCATCACGGGAGGAATGAGATGCCGGCGCATTTCCCCGAAGCGCGGGAGGCGATCCAGCGGATCCGGGCGCTTGCCAGGACGTCATCGCCCGTCATCGTTGCCCTCGACGGGCGCAGTGGCGCCGGGAAGTCGACGCTGGCCGAGTGGATGGCGGATCAACTTGAGGGCATTCGCGTCGATCAGGATGACTTCTACACCGGCGGTGACCTCGGCGCGTGGCAGCGCCTCACGCCACGAGAAAAGGCCGATCGGGTGATCGACTGGCGCCGAGTTCGCGACGAGGTGCTGCTCCCGCTGCGAAACGGTCAGGGCGCAAGCTGGCGACCGTTCAATTGGGATACGATGGCCGGTCTCTCACCGGAGACCATCACCGTCCCGCCCTCAAGCATCGTGATCCTTGACGGCGCCTACTCGGCCAGGCCGGAGCTCGCCGACCTGATCGACCTGTCGATCCTGGTGACGCTGGACAACGACATTCGCTGGGAGCGACTCAGGCAGCGCGAGGGCGAGGATTTCACCTCCGGCTGGCATGCGGTTTGGGATGAAGCCGAGGACTTTTATTTCGGAATCATTCGCCCACCGGAGGCGTTCGATCTCGTGATCTCCCGGCCGTCCTGACCGGAGCGTTTCACCTGAGACCGCGGCTCCGAGCCACCAGGTTTGCCCACTCCCGCACCTGCGCGTGATGCGCCGACCACGCCGCCCAGGTGGCAGCGGCCCACTCGTGCACCTTGACGCCGTAGACGTCGGGAGAGTCGATGCCGAGCAGGTCGACAATCGTCATCGAGAAGGGCGCCGTCGGCGGCTCCAGCCAGATCGGCTCGAACCACCGACCCTTGCTCATGTCACCCATCAGTGGCCGGAGATCCTCGACACCGAAGCTGTGCTCCAGCGAGAGGCAGAGCGCGACCAGGTGCGTGCAGACTGACTGGATTGCCTGGGGCGACCGGTTGCCCGGATGCTGCGCGGCGTAGCTGTCGACCGACAACTGGTGCGTGCGCGCATCGAACGCGGTGTATTCGGAGGCGAGCAGGGCGGTGTAGAGTGCCCAGCACCCCGGCGAGGCGCCGATGTAGCGGTGGGTTGGCCCATCCGGCACGGTCGGCACCATCGCGCCGCACCCGGGGCACCGTCCGGCCGTGTCGCCGGTCGTCAATCCCAGCGTCTCGATCGTCGATCGGGCCTGGTCGAGTTGGTGGGCCATCGTCACTCCCTGGCATGTTGGAACGCGGGCGCGGCGGGTGCCATTGGTTGGCCGCCGAGCCGGTACACTAGTGCGCAGTGTACCGGCCGGCCTCGTTCCGGCCGCTGTTCGCCCTGCCCAGAGAGTTGTTCCGCCCGATGCCGCCCTCCTCGACCACGAATACCAGCCTTCCGACCACCGATGACGTGCTTGCCCTCCTCCCGGAGCAGCAACGCCGCCTCGTCGCCATGCTCGCGCGGGCGGTGGGCGACCTTGGGGGCGAGCTTTACCTCGTCGGCGGCGGGGTGCGCGATGTCCTGCTGGGCGAGCGCGGCCCGGCCGATCTCGATTTCGCGACCTCGCTGCGTCCGGATCAGATCCGCGTTGTCGGCGAGACGCTCCCGAATGTGAGCGTCTACGACATCGGCGAGAAGTTCGGCACGATTGGCCTGGTGCTGCACGATCCCCGGCTGGTGCCGCATGTCGAGGACGAGGATGCGGGCGCCCTTCACCACGATGCCGATGTGGTCGAGATCACCACCTATCGCAGCGAGGTCTACGCGCCCGGCAGCCGTCACCCCGCCGTCACCTTCGGTCATGATGTGACGGAAGATCTCGCCCGGCGTGATTTCACGATCAACGCGATTGCCGTCAACGCCGCCACCGGCGAGGTTGTCGATCCCTTCCACGGTCGTGCCGATCTCGCCATGGGCGTGATCCGGGCGGTTGGGAGCCCAGGAGCGCGCTTCGCCGAGGATCCCCTGCGGCTGCTGCGCGCCGCTCGATTCGCGGCGCAGCTCGGATTCAGCATCGACCCTGCCACCCGGGATGCGATGGTCGAGCAGGCTGACGCGCTGAAGAGTGTCAGCGTCGAGCGTGTCTTTCACGAGATCACGCGCCTGCTCTGCGCGCCGTACGCCGATCACGGGCTCGATGTGCTCTTGGAGACAGGACTGCTCACCGTCGCCCTGCCGGAGCTGATGCCGCTGGCGCGAGCGGCCTCCCAGCACCCCGGCATCCATCGAGAAAAGGACCTCTGGGACCACACGAAGCGAGTCGTCATGCAGACACCGCCGCGCCCGACCGTGCGCTGGGCCGCGCTGCTGCACGACGCCGCCAAGCCGCTGACACGCACCGTCGACGCCAGCGGCGAGACGCACTTCTTCGGGCACGAGCGGGTTGGCGCCGACATCGCCGGGGCGATGTTGCGGCGACTCAACGCCGATCGGAAGACGATCCGCGACGTCACGAGGATGGTCGACTTTCACTTGCGGCCGGCCGGATACAACGCCCAGACATGGACCGACAGCGCCGTCCGCCGGCTGGCGCTGGAGATTGGCGACCTGATGCCGGACCTGCTCGATCTCGTCGCCGCGGATGTCACGTCGGCGCGGGAGCACAAGCGTCGCGCCGCCGCCGCCCGCGTGCAGGGCCTGCGCGATCACCTTGCCCGGCTGGAGGAGCAGGCCGCGCTCGATCGGTTGCAGAGCCCGCTAGATGACAACGAGCTGATGGCGATGTTCGACCGCCCGCCAGGGAAATGGATCGCCGATGTCAAGAACCACCTTCGCGAGCTGGTGATCGATGGCGAGCTGGCTCCGGACGACACTGCGCGTGCCGCCGAGATTGCCCGTGAGCTGGTATCCGCGATGGATGATTGAGAGCGGCGCCGGTTGAACAGCCTGGCGCGCTGACCTGGTGTGGCGCTGACAGATGGCGGCCCCAACCTGAGGAGATGAGACGCACCATGACCGAGGCACAGGATCGCGTCCGCGCCCAGTACGGCAAGGTTGGCGACGCCTACGTGCGGAGCAGGGGCCACGCCGGGGGCAACGACCTTGAACGCATGCTCGCGCTCGCCGAGCCGCAACCGACCGACACGTTGCTCGATATCGCCACCGGCGGTGGCCACGTCGCACGCGTGCTGGGTCCGCATGTCGGCAACGTGATCGCGTCCGACCTCACGCCCGAGATGCTCGATCACGCCATTCCCTACCTGCGCGAGCAGGGGGTGCCGAATGTCGAGCGGCTCGTCGCCGATGCGCAGGATCTGCCGCTCGATGACGCATCGGTCGACATCGTCACCTGCCGCATCGCCCCGCATCACTTTCCGGACCCAGCCGCATTCGTTGCCGAGGTCGCGCGGGTGCTGCGGCCGGGAGGGCGCTTCCTGCTGGTCGACAGCACCGTGCCGGAGGGGCCGGCAGGCGATTTCTTCAACGCCTACGAGACGGTGCGTGATCCCTCGCATGTCCGCTCGCTCACGGTGGACGAGTGGAGCGGCCTGCTGGAGCGCAACGGGTTCCGGATCGGGACGATCGAGCCGTTCCGCAAGCGGCACGAGTTCGATGACTGGACGACGCGAATGCAGGTGTCCGGGGAGGATCGCGATCGGCTTCAGGCAATGATGCGCGACGCCGGCGAGGAGGTGCATGCGGTGTTCGAGGTTGCCTTCGACCCTGACACCGGCGCCGTGACGTCGTGGATCGACACCAAGACGCTTTTCGCCGCGACCCGGTAGCGGCGATTCATCGCTGGTTCGATGCCCCAGCAGGTGCTGTCCGGTGACGTGACCGGAACGGTGCGTTGATGGGCTGGAATTGCCGGCAGCGAGCCTGACGCCAGCGCGGAGGAATGCACCTGAGCACCAACCCCGAACGACCGCGCGTCCTCGTCGTCGATGACGAGGAGAACATCCGGTTCCTCGTCACCAGCGCGCTTGCGCTGGCGGGGATGGATACCGACACCGCCGCGACCGGTCGAGATGCCCTCGACCGGGTCGCCACATGGCGCCCGGACGCGGTGGTGCTGGATATCATGCTGCCCGATCTCGACGGATTCACCGTGCTCCAGCGCCTGCGCGACCGCGGCCATCGGGTGCCGGTGGTGTTCCTGACCGCGCGTGGCACGACGGAGGACCGCGTGCGCGGGCTCAGCGACGGCGGCGACGACTACCTGGTCAAGCCGTTCGATGTGGCCGAGCTTGTGGCGCGGGTGAAGTTGCGCCTGCGCCGTGCCGGCGATGCCGCTGACAACCGTCGCCTGCGGTGCGCCGATCTGGAGATGGATACCGATCGCCATGAGGTGATCCGCGCCGGCCGGGTCATCCACCTCTCGCCTACCGAGTACAAGCTGCTCCACTACCTCATGGTCAACGCCGGGCGCGTGCTGACCCGCGAGCAGATTATCGACCGTGTCTGGTCGTTCGGCTTCGGTGGCGATCCGTCGATCGTCGATACCTACATCAGTTACATTCGGCGCAAGGTCGATGCATCAGGACCGAAGCTGATCCACACCGTGCGCGGGGTCGGGTTCACGCTGCGGCTCGAATCATGAGCCTGCGCGCCCGGCTGCTGCTGGTGCTGGGCGTCCTGCTCGTGGCGTACGTGGTCGCAGCGGTCCTGATCGTCACGTCTCAGCGGGAGTTGCTCCTGACGCAGGTGGATGAGCGCCTGCAGTCGGTGACCCCGAGCGACATCGCCGGCCTGACGAGACCCCCGCAGATCACCCCCGGCGGTTCCGCTGCCCAATCCCCGTTTTCGGAGCTGTACGTGGCCGTGATCCGCGGCGACGGCGCCGTGGCGAGCCTGCTTGTCGGCAACCTTCCCGGGGTGCCCGATGTCGAGGCGGCAGTACGGGCGACCGGTGGGCAGGGCCTCACCACGGTCGGCGCGTCCGATGGGGCCGGCCAATACCGCGCGCTGGTGCAGCTGGATCCCCAAAGCGGTGACCTCCTGATCGTGGCGCAGCCGCTCACCGAGCTCAACGCCGCGGTGGCGGGGCTGTCGCGGACGCTCTGGATCGTCGGGGGCATCATCGCGGTCGGCTTGGGGATAGCGTTCTTCTGGATCGAGCGATTGGGCCTGCGGCCGATCGCGCGGGTTACGGCGACCGCCGAGGCCATCGCCGCCGGAGACCGGTCGCGGCGGGTCGATGTGGCGGACGCGTACACCGAGGCCGGCAAGCTGGGCCATGCCTTCAACGTGATGCTCGACGAGCGGGACGCGACCGAGGCGCGGCTGCGCCAGTTCGTGGCGGATGCCTCGCACGAGCTGCGAACGCCGCTGACGTCAGTGCGCGGCTATCTGGAGCTCTACGAGCAGGGCGCCTTCCGTGGCGAAGGTGAGCTCGACGACGTGGTACGGCGGCTGACCGCCGAGGCGACACGCATGCACGGACTCGTCGAGGATCTGCTGGCGCTCGCGAGCCTGGACGAGGAGCGCCCACTGCA
>CBFGRG010000091.1:0-9150 GCA_965651105.1 uncultured bacterium
CTGCAGGTTGTCGCCGGCGTCAGTCCGCGGCGGCCGTGGCGGCGACTCCGAGTACCGGCGCAAGGTAGTGTCCGGTGTGGGAGTCCGGGTTGCTCGCGACCTGCTCCGGTGTTCCTTCGGCAACGACAAGGCCGCCGCCGGAGCCACCTTCGGGACCGAGGTCGATGAGCCAGTCGGCAGACTTGATCACGTCGAGATTGTGCTCGATCACGATGATCGTGTTACCGCCGTCCGCCAGCCGTTGCAGCACATTCAGCAGCCGCTCGATGTCGGCAAAGTGGAGACCGGTGGTCGGTTCGTCGAGGATATACATCGTCTTGCCCGTCGCTCGACGCGAGAGCTCGCTCGCCAGCTTGACCCGCTGGGCCTCGCCGCCCGATAGCTGCGTCGCGGGCTGGCCGAGTTTGATGTAGCCGAGGCCGACGTCGTTGAGCGTGGTCAGCTTGCGCTTGACCGCCGGGATGTTTTCGAAGAACTCGACGCCTTCCTCAACGGTCATGTCGAGCACGTCGGCGATCGTCTTGCCCTTGTAGGTGATCTCAAGCGCTTCGCGGTTGTACCGCTTGCCCTTGCAGACCTCACAGGGGACGAATACGTCGGGCAGGAAGTTCATCTCGATCTGGATGATGCCTTCGCCCTTGCACGCCTCGCACCGGCCGCCCTTGACGTTGAACGAGAAGCGGCCCGGCTTGTAGCCGCGCGTCTTTGCCTCCGGCATCGACGCGAACAGCTCGCGGATCGGCGTGAACACTCCCGTGTAGGTGGCCGGGTTCGAGCGTGGCGTGCGGCCGATCGGGCTCTGGTCGATCTCGATCACCTTGTCGAGATGCTCCATGCCCTCCAGCGAGTCATGCGCGCCGGGTTTGACCTTCGCTCCGTGCAGCTCCTGCGCCAGCCGGCGGTACAGGGTGTCGGTGACGAGGGAGCTCTTCCCGGAGCCGGAGACGCCCGTAATGCAAGTGAAGGTGCCCAGCGGGAACCTGACGGTCACGTCGCGGAGATTGTTCTCCCGCGAGCCGATCAGCTCCAGCGCGTTGCCGTTGCCCTCACGACGCTTCGTCGGCACCGGGATCTCCCGTTCGCCGCTCAGGAACTGCCCGGTGATCGACTCCGGCACTGCCTTGATGTCGTCCATCGTCCCCTCGGCGACAAGGTTGCCACCGTGCTCGCCCGCGCCGGGACCGATATCGACGATCCAGTCGGCCGCGCGCATGGTGTCCTCGTCGTGCTCGACGACGAGCAGCGTGTTGCCGAGGTCGCGCAGGCGCTCCAGCGTGCGAATGAGGCGATTGTTGTCGCGCTGGTGCAGGCCGATGCTTGGCTCGTCGAGGATGTAGAGCACGCCCATCAGGCTGGATCCAATCTGGGTCGCCAGCCGGATGCGCTGCGCCTCACCGCCCGAGAGGGTGTTGGCCGCGCGGTCGAGCGAGAGGTAATCGAGACCCACATCGACGAGGAAGCCCAGCCGCTCGCGAATTTCCTTGAGCACCTGCCGGCCGATGGTGAATTCGCGCGCGCTCAGGGGTGCGGTGTCGGTCACCGCGGGGTCCTCGCTCAGCTCGGTGAACCACGAAAGCGCGACCCGGACCGGTAGCGAGGTGATGTCGATGATCGAGTTGCCCTGGATGAGCACCCCAAGCACTTCCGGCTTCAGGCGCTTGCCCTTGCAGACTGGGCAGGGCACGGCGGTCATGTACCGCTCGATCTCCTCGCGCATGTAGTCGGACTGCGTCTGGCCGTATCGCCGCCGCAGGTTCGGGATTACCCCCTCGAACGGGATCTGGTAGGAGCGCAGGCGGCCGCGCTTGGACTCGTAGCGGACCTCGACCTTTTCCTTGCCGCTGCCGTACAGCACCACATCGATGGCCTCTTGCGGCAGCTCCCTGACCGGGACGTCGAGCGAAAAGCCATAGTGTTCGGCGACGCCGCGGAAGAGCGCCGCATACCAGTTCGCGCTCTCGAAGCCGCTGCGCATCCACGCCGCAACCGCGCCCTCGGCGAGCGTGAGGTTGCGATTCGGGATGACGAGGTCGGGGTCGAACTCCATCTTCGTGCCGAGCCCCGTGCACTCCGGGCAGGCGCCGTGGGGCGAGTTGAACGAGAAGTTTCGCGGTTCGAGCTCGCCAATGCTGATGCCGCAATGCTCGCAGGCGAAATGCTCGGAGAAAGTCAGCTCCTCACCATCCACGATCTGGACCTTGGCGATGCCTTCCGACATCCGCAGCGCCGACTCCAGCGAGTCGATCAGGCGGACGCGGTCCGGATGCCCTTCGACGTCGATCTCTTCCGGGTTGTCGTGGCGAATCACGAGCCGGTCGACGACGACCTCGATGGTGTGCTTCTTCGTCTTCGCGAGCTTGATCTCCTCGTCGAGATCGCGGACCTCACCATCGATCCGCACGCGGACGAAGCCCTGCCGGCGAATCTCGTCGAGCACGGCGACGTGCTCGCCCTTGCGGTCCCGAATCACCGGACCGAGGATCATCAGCCGGGTGCCGTCAGGTTGCGTCAGGATCTGATCGGCCATCTGCTGGACCGACTGCGAGCTGATCGGGCGGCCGCAATTTGGGCAATGCGGGTGGCCGATGCGCGCGTAGAGCAGGCGCAGGTAGTCGTATATCTCGGTGACGGTGCCGACCGTCGATCGCGGGTTGCGGGACGTGCCCTTCTGATCGATCGAGATCGCCGGCGACAGGCCCTCGATCATGTCGAGGTCCGGCTTTTCCATCTGCCCGAGGAACTGGCGGGCGTATGCTGACAGCGATTCGACATAGCGGCGCTGCCCTTCGGCGAAGATGGTGTCGAAGGCCAGCGACGACTTGCCCGAACCGGACAGGCCGGTGATCACCACCAGCTTGTCACGGGGGATGTCGACGTCGATGTTCTTGAGATTGTGTTCCCGAGCTCCGCGCACCGAAATGGAGTCGAGCTGTCGTGCCATGTGGGTGGATCCTGATGACGAGCGGGCGGAGGCGGCGAGCGAACCGCTGGCCTGCGGGGGCCGAAGCGGCGTCGCGTGAGGTCCCGTCCGGACGGGTTGTCACATGCACGTACAGTCGAACATGTGATCGTATTGCACCTTAGATGATAGCACGATCGATGCCCTTCAAGCCGGCCTTACCAGTCTGGGGAACTGTGTTCGCTACCAAAGGAACGCGTGGCAAGCCGACACGGCCGGTAGGACGCGCAGCGGATGCTTGGGCACTACCGACAGGACCATTCCGAGACCGACGGGCGGCACGTCTGCTCGCTCAAGGCGGCGCTGAATTCGGCGTCATCGTGAATAGCATCGAGAGTGTGATATCGCGCGTACGAGGCGTTTGCATTTCGCCCCAGTCCCGGACAATAATGTGTCAAGTGTCGGTGATCGGGAGTGGATGCGCATCCCGGTTCCTCTCAGCGAGCTGGCGGGTGTGGTGAGACCGCCGGCGAGGGCCAGCGGCATCCTGTCGCCCGGGAGACGCGCGTTCGAGCCCGCCAGGCGGGGGAGGGCGTGCCGGGTGCGCCCGATACAGCGCCACGAGTGCGGCAGCATCGCCTGCCGAAGCGAGGTGGTACCGCGGGTTTCCCGTCCTGGCAGCAGGGCGGGCTTTTTGTATGCCGACCCGCACAGATTCGACAGCGGCGGCGAGCACGCCACCGCGTACCGGAGGGCTGGCCCCTCCCCTGGTTGGAGAACGAATGATGAGTGCGACCGGAACATCACCGGCGATCTTCCAGGCCGGTGAGCTCCCGAAGAGTTATGACCCCTCCGTGATCGAGCGGGGGATGTACGACTGGTGGGATGACCAGGGCTACTTCCAGCCTGCGGATCCGAACGGCAAGGATCCCTTCGTGGTTGTGATGCCCCCGCCGAACATGACTGGCGTGCTCCACGTCGGCCATGCGCTCTTCGTCGCGCTCGAAGACATCATGGTGCGCTACAACCGCATGAAGGGGCGCCCGGCGCTCTGGATTCCCGGTGCCGACCACGCTGGCATCGCCGGCCAGCTGACTGTTGTCCGGCTCCTTGCCGAGGAGGGGATCAACCGCCACGATCTCGGCCGCGAGAAGTTCCTCGAGCGAGTCTGGGAGTACATGGACGCGCTGCGGCCGCGCGTGCGCGAGCAGATGAAGGAGCTCGGTGCTTCGGCCGACTGGACCCGATTCGCCTTCACGATGGATCCGGGTCCGGCGCGAGCGGTGCGCCACGTCTTCAAGCATCTCTACGACAAGGGGCTGATCTACCGCGGCGAGCGGATCATCTCGTGGTGCCCGAATGACCGCACCGCACTCTCCGATCTCGAAGTGGTGCACAAGGATCAGCAGTCGCACCTCTGGAGCATCGCCTATCCGGTGGAGGGGTCCGACGAGCGGATCGTGGTGGCGACAACACGGCCGGAGACGATGCTGGGCGATACCGGGGTCGCGGTTCATCCTGACGACGAGCGCTACGCGCATCTCGTCGGGAAGTCGGTGATGCTGCCGCTGATGGACCGTCCGATCCCGATCGTGGCCGACGAGCACGTCGAGATGACGTTCGGCACCGGCGCGGTGAAGGTGACGCCGGCGCACGATCCAAACGACTTCGAGATCGCCCAGCGCACCGACCTGCCGGCGCTGATCATCATGAACGAGGATGGCACGCTCAACGAGAACGCCGGCCGGTTCCAGGGCATGACCATGGCCGAGGGTCGCAAGGCGGTGGTCGCGGCGCTGGAAGACGAAGGCTACCTCGTCGGGGTCGAGCCGCACGAGCACAGCGTCGGCACCTGCGACCGGTGTGGCGCCGTGGTCGAGCCGCTCCTCAGCAAGCAGTGGTTCCTGGAGATGGCGCCGCTGGCCAAGCCCGCCCTCGACGCCGCCTACAACGGCGACGTGTCCTTCGTTCCCGAGCGCTACAAGGGCGTTTACACCAACTGGCTTGAGAACATCCACGACTGGTGCATCTCGCGCCAGCTCTGGTGGGGCCACCAGATTCCGGTGTGGTACTGCGACGATTGCGGCGACGTCTTCGCCAGCGTCGAGGAGCATGTCGAGAAGTGCCCGACGTGCGGCGGCTCGGTCCACCAGGACCCGGACGTGCTCGATACGTGGTTCTCGTCGGGGCTGTGGCCGTTCTCGACGCTCGGCTGGCCCGACCAGACCGAGGATCTCAAGCTCTACTACCCGGGCGACGTGCTGGAGACCGGGTACGAGATCATCTTCATCTGGGTGGCCCGGATGATCTTCTTCGGCATCGAGATCATGGGTGAGGTGCCGTTCCACACGGTCTACCTCCATGGCATTGTGCGCGACGAGCACGGCGCCAAGATGAGCAAGACCAAGGGCAACGTGATCGACCCGCTGGACGTCTCGCGCGAGTACGGCGCAGACGCATTGCGCTACACGCTGGTGACGCAGGCGTCGCCGGGCAACGACAGCCGTCTCAGCCTGCAGAAGGTCGAAGCGAGCCGGAATTTCGGCAACAAGCTGTGGAACATGACCCGGTTCGCCCTTCGCAGCATGGAGCCGGACAAGATCGAAATGGATGCCGATGGTCCGGTCCGGCCAACCGGTGACCTGGCGATCATCGATCGCTGGATCATCAGCCGCCTCGATGCGCTCACCGAGGATGTCACCGGGCTGCTCGACCGTCATCTCTACGGCGAGGCGGGGCGGCACATCTCCGATTTCCTCTGGAGCGAGGTGGCCGACTGGTACATCGAAGCCGCGAAGGTCAGGCTGCGAGACGGCGGCGATGCGGCGAAGACGGTCGGGCAGGTGATCGCGTACGTGCTTGAGCGAAGCCTGCGCCTGCTACATCCCTACATGCCGTTCATCACCGAAGCCCTGTGGCAGCAGCTCCCGCATGTCGGCGAGTCGATCATGGTTGCCCCGTGGCCCGAAGCCGGCACCCGGGACGAAGGCGCGGAGGCCGAGGTTGACGCGATGATGGAGCTGGTGCGCGGCATCCGCAACGCCCGCACCGAGGCCGGTGTCGAGCCCGGGAAGTGGATCTCGGCGACGATCTTCGCCGGGGATCACCTGGATGCCTTCGAGCAGCTGCGCGGCGAAATCGGCTTCCTGGCGAGGATCGATGGTGAGCACCTGGAGCTGCGTGAGGGCAAGCCGGGCGAGACCGGCAACGCGATCACGGTGGTCGCGGGCGATATCGTCGCGATCCTGCCACTGGAGGACATGGTCGACCTCGGCGCGGAGCGGGAGCGGCTGGCGAAGGAGCTGGACGAGGCGCGGGCTGAGCAGCAGCGCGCCGAGAAGCAGCTCTCGAACGAGTCGTTCGTCTCCCGTGCGCCGGACCACGTTGTTCAGGTCCAGCGGGACCGGCTCGAACGGGCGAAAGAGCAGATCGCGGTGATCGAGAAGCGGTTGGGTGCCCTTGATGGGTGAGCCGGGCCAGCCAATCGAGCGTGCGTGGCTGACCCGCCATCCGGTCGAGGTCGCATGGCACCTGATCGGCTGCACCTTCACGGTCGAGCGCGACGGCGTGGTCGCCGGTGGTCGGATCGTCGAGGCGGAAGCCTACGCCGGTCCATCCGATCCGGCGTCGCACGCCTCGCGACTCGCCGTCGCCCGGACGGCGATGGCGGCAACGCCGGGCTCGGTCTATACCTATCTCTCGTATGGCATCCACAACATGATGAACATCGTCGCGCACGAAGAGGGTGAAAGCGGTGGGGTGCTGCTGCGGGCGCTGGTGCCCACGGTGGGGCTCGACGTCATGCGCGAGCGTCGCGGCGTTGACGATATCGAGCGGCTGGCGCGAGGTCCCGGAACGCTCGGTCAGGCGATCGGCATCCGGTTGACCGATCTCGGCACGGACATGCTCGGCGACACAAGCTTTTGCCTGCGCCATGGCGACCCGGAGCAGGCCGTGTTCGCGGGACCGCGGATCGGCATCAGCAAGAACGTCGATGCGCCGTGGCGCTTCTTCGAGCATCCGAGCCGGTTCGTCTCTGCTCACCGCAGGGGCGAGGCTGTTGCCGAGTCCGATCTGTGGCGGCTCATACCGTCGACCGACGAGGAAACAGCCGCGTTCGGCTATGCTCAGGTGAACGAACGCGACTGACCTGTCACGGCGATGCACCCCAACTACCTGTCATCCTGACCGCAGGTGGCGCGCACCGAAGTTGAAGGATCTGTGGCCTGCTGGCGTGCCTGTTCGGAATCCATGAGGCTCTTCGACATTGCCTCCGGCGCGGGCTGTGCTCAGGATGACAGGGGACGCAGGGACGCCGAGCCGCGGAGTATGCACAAGGGCGAACGATGGCGATTCGACGATTGACCGAAGACACCATTGGGAAGATCGCGGCCGGCGAGGTCGTTGAGCGCCCGGTTTCCGTCGTCAAGGAGCTGATTGAGAACGCGATCGACGCCGGGGCGACCCGGATCGAGGTCGAGATCGCCGGCGGTGGCTCGGAGTTGATCCGCGTGACCGACAACGGCGCGGGGATGACGCGGGACGATCTCGCCCTTGCGATCGAGCGCCACGCCACGTCCAAGCTCACCACGTTCGACGATCTCGAGGCACTGCACACCCTTGGATTCCGCGGCGAGGCACTGCCGAGTATCGCCGCTGTCTCGCGCTTTTCGATCCGGACGGCGGCCACCGGTGAGGCGGCCGGCGCGGTGCTGGAGTCGATCTTCGGTGCTGGTCCGTCCGTGAAACCCGTCGCGGGGGTCAGGGGGACCGTCGTCAGCGTCGGCGATCTTTTCGGCAACGTGCCGGCACGTCGCAAGTTCCTCCGCCAGCCGGGCACGGAATCCACTTACATCACCCGTCTCATCAGCGCCTATGCCGCGAATCGCAGCGACATCGCCTGGTCGCTGGTGTCCGATGGACGAAAGGCGATTTCGACGCAGGGAAACGGCGATGATCTCGCCGCCGCCATTGGTGTCTATGGCACCGAGCTTGTGGATGCGGCGCTGCCACTGTCGTCGGAGGCTGAGGGCGCACGGGTCGAGGGCGTTGAGGTGTCCGGGTGGATTTCCGTACCGCGCGTCTCGCGGTCGCACCGGCAGAACATGTTTTTCTTCGTCAACGGCCGGCTGATCCAGCATCGCTCGCTCGCCTATGCGCTCGAGGAGGCGTATCACAGCCTGCTGATGGTCGGACGGCACCCACTGGCAATGGTGCGAATCGAGCTCGATCCCCGCGCCGTCGACGTCAACGTCCACCCGACCAAGGCGGAGGTGCGATTCGCTGACGAGCGTGCGGTTGCGCGTGCGGTGCAGCGGGCGGCGCATGCGGCATTGCTCCAGCAACAGCAGGATGTCCTGCCCGAAGTGGCCTTCGAGCGGCCGCAGGGCCCGCCGTCGGTCAGCCAGACCTTCTTCGGCGGCACGAGCCCGGAGCTGCCGAGTCACGGTACCTTCGCGCCGCGACAGGCCGATGTTGAGGAGGACGATCAGGCGACCGGACCACAGCCCGAAATCGCCCACCGGTCGGGCGTGCCGGTGCTGCGGGTGCTGGGTCAGGTTGGCGGGACCTACATCATTGCCGAGGGACCTGGCGGCATGTTCCTGATCGACCAGCACGCCGCGCACGAGCGCATCATGTACGAGAAGATTCTCGTGCAGGTTCAGGGCAGCGGTGTCGATCGACAGCCGCTGCTCGACCCGCTGGTGATCGATCTCGCGCCACACGAGCTGGATATCCTGGAGCGCTCGCTCGATGAGCTGCGAACCATCGGGTTCGACCTTGAGCCGTTCGGTCAGCAGTCGGTGATCGTGCGCGGCGTGCCGGCGATGATCGGGCGGGTCGACCTGAAAGAGCGGCTTCACCGGATATTGGGCGAGCTGGCCGAGGGCGGGTCGGGCGAGTCGTGGCTGGATTCGGTCGCGATCAGCGCCGCCTGCCACACGTCGATCCGTGCCGGCCAGTCGCTCTCCCTGGACGAGATGCGTGAGCTGGTGGCGCAGCTGGAGCGCACACAGCAGCCACGCGCGTGCGGGCATGGTCGCCCGACGATGCTGCACATGTCCCAGGCCGACCTGGAGAAGCAGTTCTCCCGGCGCTGACCGTGGGCACAGGCAAACTGACCGTAGACCCGGATTTGTTCTCTCAACTTTACCCACATCATTCACGACACCTGGATATCCACGATGTGGGGGCAATGACGGGGTTGGTCCGTTCGACGCCGGTGGCTGGCGGTGGCCCAACGCCCCGCC
>CBFGRG010000092.1:0-9135 GCA_965651105.1 uncultured bacterium
GCGGCCGCCTCGGGGTCGGGAATCGGTGCAAACGGCACCGGCCGGTCGCCCCACAGCGCGTCGCGCAGCAACCGGCCTGCGCCGAACGACTCCCCCGCCCGCAGCCACGGCTCCGGCAGTCCCAGCGCCCGCTGGCGATCCATCGTCTCCAGCTCGAAGTGATACCCCGCACGCTCGTGGAAGGCCTCGTCGGCGCCAAACAGCCGCGCCGCAGCACCCCAGTTGCCCGCCGCCGCGAGCGTGCCAGCCACCCCGCCCAGGGCGTAGGCAAGCGCGCGAAAATCGTGGTAGCCCATCGCCAGCGAGGCTGCCCGCCGGTAGCGATCGAGCGCCACGAGGAGATCTCCCCGGGCACGGGCGACATCGCCGAGTCCGGCGATGGGGTGGCTCGCCATGATGTGACTCGTGCCTGGCTCGTGTCCCAGCGCGCGCTGGACCTCGAGCGCGTCCTCAAAAAAGCGCTCGGCGGCATCGATGTCGCCGCGGCCAACCGCGACATTGCCGAGGTGACCGAGCACCGTGCTCTCGGCCCGAGGGAACCACTCGAGCGTCGGTACGGACCGCACCAGGTCGAGCGCGTACGCATGCATCGATGCCGCGTGCGCATGTTCATCGGACCGCAGCGCGATGATGCCCTCGATCGTGTATCCCGTGAATCGCGAGTGGGCGTCGCCGCGGTCTCCCAGCAGACGCCGCCCCTCCCGGCAATACGCCAGCGCCAGCGCCTCCTCGCCCTTCATGTGCGCCTGGGAGCCAAGCGCGATCAACACCTTCCCGAGCCAGGGCGAGCCGGCCGCCCTGCCCAGCGCCACGGCCCGCTCCAGCCACCATCGCCCCTCGTCCAGGCTTCCGCTCTGGGTCCAGAACCGAGGGAGCGCGCAGACGATTCGGGACATGCCGTCGACATCGCCCTGTCGCTCCAGCCACGCCAGGGCCGTGGCGATATTGGCCGCGTGAACCCGCAGGTGAGCGGTCAACCGTTCACCGTGGGGCAGGAAGAAGGCGAGATCGGCCTGCTCCGCCAGCGCGGTGATGAACTCGGCATGGCGGCGTCGGGCCATCTCGGCCTCGTCGGATCGGTCCAGCAGGTCCTCGGCGAACTCCCGGATCGGTACCAGCATGCGGTACACCGTCTCGCCGGTCTCGTCTGACTGCCGTCGCACCAGGCTGGCCTCAACCAGCGCCGTGAGCCCCTCGAACACCTCACGGCGGGAGGCATCGTCCCCGGCCCCCGCGATCGCTTCGGCGGCATCCAGCGTCCACGTACCGACCAATGCGCCCAACTCGCGAAACAGCGCCTGCTCGCCCGGCGCCAGCAGCTCGTAGCTCCAGGCGATCGAATCCCCCATCGAGCGCAACCGCTCCGGCGCGTCACGAGGCCCCTCGGCCAGCACGGGCAACCGGGCATCCAGTCGTTTCCGCAAATCGGCGATGGAGAGCACGCCCGCCCGAGCGGCGGCCAGCTCGATCGCCAGCGGCATGCCGTCGAGCCGCGCGCAGATCGCCGCGACGTCCGCCACGTTGTCGTCGGTCAGGACAAACCCGGGAGTGACCGCGCTCGCCCGGTCGACGAACAGCCGTACCGCATCGGTGTCGCGCCGCCGGCCGGATGCTCGATCGGCACCGTCACCGGGCAGGTCGAGCGGGGGAACCATGAACCGGTGCTCCCCCGTCACCCGGAGCGGCACCCGGCTGGTGACGAGGATCGTCAGCTCCGGGCAGGCCGCGAGCAGGTCCGCGACCAGTCGGGCCGCATCGAGGATTTGCTCGAAGTTGTCCAGCACCAGCAGCGCGCGCTGCGTCTTCAGGGCATCGACGATCGCATCGACGACCGGGCGCCCGCTGGCGGGCCGAACCCCGAGCGCCCTGCCGATCGCCGGCGCGACCGCATCCGGGTCGTAGAGGGAAGCGAGATCGACGAACCAGGTGCCCTCGGGGAACGCCGTCACCGTACCGGCCACGCGCAGCGCCAGCCGGGTCTTGCCGACCCCGCCGGGACCGATCAGCGTCAGCAGGCGCACATCGTCACGCGCGAGCAGGGCATGGACCTGCTCGGTCTCCCGCTCGCGTCCGATGAACGACGTCAGCGGCCGGGGCAGGCCTGGTGTCATGCCGGGTGAGCGGCGCCCTCCAGGCCCCGGCGGTTCCGGATCGAATGGAGGCGTTGGGACGTTCCGCACAGGCCGTCTCCCTGATTCCCCGCCTTATGTGAACCTTCCCCATCATCGTGGCTGCGCCCACCCCATGTCAACCGAAATCGCAATCCAGCCGTCGGGCCACCCCTGAAGCAACGAAGCAACACGACGGCTGCCCGCCGTGTCGCTGCCCGACCTCGACTCCGTTCGTCATCGCCGAACCGCAGGACAACACGGCCCGCACCCGGGGTTCCGGCACAGCGCGCCACCCGAAATCATCGCCGGCAAAACGACACAGCAACGCCCCGGACCATCACGGCCCGGGGCGGCACCATCCCGCTCGGCTCACTTGTATCCGTCAGGAGGATGCCGCCCTACCCCGCATCCTCCTCCGTGTCGCGACCATCCCCAACCACGATCTCCAGCGGGAACCGCACCCCGGTCACCCGCTCCACCGCCGCCGTCAGCGTCGACAGGTATCGCCCCGCCGCGCGCCGCTCGGCCAGCACGTTCGGCACGCCCACCACCAGCGTCTCGTCGCGCATCGCCACGATCCCCGACACCCGCAGCCACGCCTCGATATCGACCCGGGGCATCGCCCCGTCGCGCTCGACATCGTCGACCACCGCCGACCACACCTGATGGCTGCTCAGCCCGCACTCCGGCACCGCGAACGCCGGAACGCGCACCGGATCGCCCCGCCGTGGCGGGGGTGGCACGGTCCGCCGCGACGACCGTTGACGACCCGTGTCACCGCCTGTCACAGAACCCTGCACCAACCTGTGACTACCGCCACCCTCGCTTGTCACAGTTCCCGAATATCGCTGTGACTGGGCGGGTTTTCGGCTGTCAACGCGATTGTCACCGCGACCCTCGCGGCTCCAGCGAAGCACAATCTCGCCCACCCGGCGCGGCGCCACGAAGGAGCTGCCCGCCGCGACCGCCTCATCGATCGCATCGCCGATCCACCGCCAGGCATCCATTTCATCGAGCCCGGTTCTCTCCATCAGGTCGCCGGCCAGTGCCCCGAGCAATCGCCGCTCTGCCGCCGTCGCCGTTCGGTCGTTCGCTTCCTCGAACTGGCGAATCGCTCGCGACCGCGCTGGCAGCTCGACCGGGGGTGGCGTTTCCGGAAGTGCTCCAACCTCTGTTGAACGATCTTCCTGAATCTCGGTGGTAGTAGTGAATTCTTGGTAATACGTACTGTTGGTCGGTTGAACACTGGTTGGCCGACCTCTGTTGCCCCCGTCATCGTCGGTTGGCCGGTTTGCCCCCGAACCACTGTTGGCCGGTGCAACATCGACGTCCAGACCATTGTTGGATGTTGCAACAGTGGTTTTGCTGCTGTCATTGCGGCTGTCGTTTCTCGCAGCGTTGCTGTCGAAACCAGTGGCCGCAGGTGTCGGCTCGGGTGTCGCCGTGTCACCGTCATTGGGCGAAGAAAAAACCGCCTCGGTCGCCTTCCCGCGTCGCGCGGCGTGCCCCGCCTTGCTCCGGGCGGATGCGCGCTTCTCGGTCTTCGCCGTCTTCGCCGCCAGCCGCTGCCAGCGCTCGGTCGGGCGCAGCTGCTCGAGGATGCCATGCCAAACGTTGGCGCTGTCGATCGGTGCGAACTTCTCCGAGAAGATCCGGCGCACGTAGCGGTACACCGCCGCGTCATTGTCGGCCAGCTCGACCACGCGGTCGACCGCGTCGGCGCTCAGCGTGTACCCGTCGCCCTGGTCCTTCACCCGGTAGAAGTTGTGCGGCACGCGCCACCGCCGACCCTTCTCGTCGGTGCGCAGCACCATCTCCTTGCGGATCTCGATCAGGTCGAGCGCGACGAGGATCTTGTTGATCGTGATCAGCTCGGCGCGGTCCTCGCCGTAGAACGCGGCCTCGCGCTGCTGCGAGGGGAACGCGTAGCCTCGCGTCGGCGACTCCTCCCGCCGGTCCGTCCAGACCGTGTAGGAGTTGAGCAGCCCGACGCCCTTGAGACCGATCAGCGGCGCGTACTGGGTGACGATGCTGTTCCAGTGCCAGTACCAGCCGCGTCGTCGGATGTCGTCGCCGCTGCGCTCGGTGCTCGCGTCGGAACGGTCGCCAACCACGCCGGTCACGCTCGGGTCGCGACGGGCGCGGGGCGGCCCCTGCCGGCGCGGCACCCGGCGCTGGCGCTGCCGTCCGGGCTCGGCTGTCTGGCCGTCCCGGTCTTCGTCTCTGGTCCGCTTGTCGCGGTCCGGTTCGCGGTGGTGTCTCGTCATCGGGCGCCTGCCATGGTGACCGATGGGCACGACACCGCTTGACAGGCCCTGAAGTGCCTGCCTACAATGCGGAACAAGTCGCGTGGGTACATCACACCCTCCCTTGGCGGGGACGATTCTTTCGACGCGTCGGTTGGCCGGAAGGCGATCTCAGCGTTTGGCGACGGCGGGATCGATCTCCGGAGTCCACACATCCCAACAGCTTTCGGGAACGCTCGGTGTTGGCGCACCGGGCGTTTTCTTGTCCCTGGGCTGCCGGATGGCGCTGCCGGCGTGCTGCCCTGCCAATCCACGACAACGCCCGCTTCCGTGTTGGCGCACGGCGCGGAGCGCGAGGTCGTGATGGTGGGCGAAGCCGGCGGTCAGGGTCGTCTCCTTCTCATGAACGCGAATATCAGTGCCGAAGCCGTTGGCGCGACTGCGGCTGCTGCGGCGACCGGCGCCGCCCGGCAGGGACGCGAACCGCATCCCCTCCGGGCGAGGCCCATCAGCCTGCCGGCGACTGGCCGCCACAGGGGCGGCGCTACGGGCGGATTCCGTCAAGGATACGCCGCCGGAGGCCCCTCCGTCGTACTGTACGTACGGTCTTGTCATGTTTCGGTGCCCGATGTGTCCTCGCACAGTGCTCGCCTCCCCTTCCTCTCGTTGCGTTCCTTGTTGCCGGCATCGCGCCGGCTCGGGAGCTGGCCGCCACAGGGGCGGCTTGACGGGACCCGCGCGTCAGTCCGCCCGCGAGGCTCGCAGCGCGCCGAGCCGATCCCGGATCTCGCGCAGACCCGTGCCGTCCTGCCGCCATGCGATCACCCGGCGCAGCAGCTCCAGCTCGCGCTCGTCGAACAGCAGATAGCCACTCTCGGTGCGCGCCGATGGCTGCACGATGCCCTCGCGCAGGTAAAAATCCAGATGCGTGCGGGACAGACCCGTGGCCGCGCGCAGGTCGCCGCTCATGTAGAGCCGGGCGATCCGGGCGGTGGCGGCGTCAGCATCGCGCGGGGGCTGACCGGGAATCGGTTCTGGCTGCTGGGTTGACATCGCGCGGCCGCGTTCCTTTCCCTACTCTATTGATCGCATCGAGGAGGGCCAATTGCGCCATCCGAGAATCACTCTGCAATTGCATAGTACCGATGGTAGTGCCCCGCAATCGCAATGTAAACGTGTGTCCGGTTGTCACGTGGCCCGCGGTTGTGGATACGCTGCATCCTCGGCACGGCACGCCCGATCGGTACCCTCCCTGAACGCCATCGATCGTAGCGCCGGAAGTGCTCCCCGGGTGACCATCGTGGCCCTCTCGGCATGATCACGCGTACTGTCCGACGCCCCGCACCCAACCTGGTAACCGACTTCTTCGGGCCAGTTCGCGCCTCGCCGCCATTGCGCGACTGTCGGACAGCCATACAATAGGGATGGAACCGTCAAACGAGTCTCGCTCGCACCGTTGCCCGCTTCGCGCGGGGTGCCGGCGTTCACGATCTGCGCAATTGCGGTGTTTCGCCGATCCCGCGGTCCGCGGTGCGGCGACCGCCGGGCTGCCCCAGGAGACGAACCCATGCCACGCCGTGCCCAGCTCCATACCCCAGCGGCAGCGATCGCCTGTCTGGCGGCCCTGCTTCTCGCGGTCACGCTCGTGGCGCCCTCGCCCGCGCTGGCCCAGTCGGCCGCCGGCAATGAGGTCGTGGTTGCCGGTGTGCCGGTCCGGTACGGCGATGCCTGGGTCTACGACGACGCCAACAGCGTCCCGTCCGAGCGCATCTACTTCGACGCGGCGGATCGCTCGCTTCCGCGGTTCTACGGACTCTTCGTCGAGGCGAATCCCGGCATCGACGCCCCCACCGCCCGCGACGGTTTTGCCACGTCCTATCTCGAGATCATCGGCGCGACGGGCGTCCAGCAGGTGGCGGTGGGATCAGCCTCCACCGGGACGGCGTGGGCCGTCCATCGCGCCGACCAGGGGGGCGCGCCGGCCGTGATCGTCGTCTACGTCGATCTCGCCGCCATCGACGGGCAGATCCTTGTTCACCTGCTGTTCACCGTTCCGGGTGACCTGTCCGCCGCGCTCACCGAGGCACAAGCGTCGATCCAGGTCAATGGCGCACTCCCCTTCCGCGACCTCGATCCTTCCACGCTGCTGTCGCCGGCATCCACTGCACCGCAGACAGCGTCGGAGCCTGGCGTCACGCTGCCGGATGCGTACGTCGGCATCTGGTCCGGAACCGGCACCGAAACCGACCCGCCGGCCACCTGGCCCATCACGGTCGCGTTCCGGGGCGGTGGTGTCGATCAGGTCGTCGGGACCGCCACCTACCCCACCCTCGCCTGCGGCGCCGATCTCGTGTTGCGCAGCGTCGATCCGGCCACGGGCAGCATCGAAGTGGTCGAGGACATCACCACCGGCGAGGCCAACTGCACCGATGGCGGCGCCATGATGTTCGAGCGCGCGAACGGCGCCGAACAGGTGTCGTTCACGTGGGTTGGCCCCGGTGGGACCGGCACCGGCCAGGGCACGCTCCAACCGGTCCGCGCCTCGTCGCAGACAGTTGGCGCATCGACCGTGGCGTTCAGCGTCGATTGGGCGGAGCAGACCACCAGCCCCGATCCCACCTCGCTGGTGCTGTCGCATGGCGTGATGCCCGCGACGCTCTATCACTACTCCGAGCTTCCCGGCACCGCCGGCGCGTCCCCCAGCTCCGCGCTGGCCGAGGTCGAAGCGGGCTTTTTCAACGGGTTCGGCGATGGCAATCAGGTGGTCGTCGCAAGCGGCGCCTTGTCGTCGGGCGCCGAATGGCGGCTGTACTCCGTCAATCGCGAGGGCGTGCCCTTTGCCGTCCTGATCGTTGCCGATCTCGCCGCGCAGCCGGGTCAGGTAGCATTGTCGATCCTGCTCTCGCCGGTCGAGGCCATCGGGCTCGCCACGCAGGTCGTGCAGGACACCATCGGCATCGCCGAGCGCGGCTCCCCGCTGGCCGGTATCGTCCCGGCCGAGCTCGAGGCGGCGCTCTCCGCGACCTGACCCGAGCCGGTTGACGCCTTACCCGGCATGCCGAAGGCACTTCTCCTGAGACGGTGACCGTGGCCCACCGCGCGCCTGCTGGGCTCTCATCGGGGTGGTGCGCCGTCACGGCCTGGCCTGCGCCGGTCGGCGGCACCTCCTCACCACCGTCGTGAATCATTCGGGTCAGCCAGCGCCAACGATCGCAGCCCCGCACCCCATCGGGCCGTGTCGTGCCCTCGGGTCGTGTCGGCGACCCCATCCGCGGAACCGGATGTCTGGCTCGAACGTTCAAACAGGCAGCGCACCGTTCAGCGCGCCCCGCCGTGGGTATACTTGTTCGGAATCTGGCGGGTTCGCGATGCCACGTCCGGTTCGCTCCTGTCCCGCCTCTGCTCGCCCCGTCAGGAAGTTGTCACCCTATGGAGCCTCGTCCTCAGTCCACGCGTGCTGGCCAGCCCCAGCCGACCTCGCGGCAGCCGGCTGCCGGTGGCCCGCCCGAGGAGGGCGGTCCCTACCAGCAGCCCGACCCGACCACGATGGTCGCCCCACCCCGCACGGACTACGACTACAGCCCGCTCGACCTCGCGCCGCCGGGCCAGCGCCGCCGCCGTCAGCTCGTCGCTGCCGCGCTCGGTGGCCTGCTGATGCTCGTGCTCGTCGCCGCCATCGTCTTCGCCTTCCTCGCCCTGCGGGATACCGGCGACGACGAAAACGGTGTCGATCTCGCTTTTGCGCAGACCCAAATTGCTGCCGCGACGAGCGACGCCGCACAGTCCAGCACCCCGACCGCCACCGAGCCGCCGGCTGAGGAGACCCAGGCTGCCGGCGACGAGACGGACGCCGAGCCGACTCCCACCGCTGGGCTCGATGCTGGGGGCGAGAGTGCCGCCATCGATCCGACCCAGCCCGCCGCCCCGCCCACCGGCGGGGGCCTCGGCGCCGATCAGCTCATGGCGATGCTGCCGGCGTCCGAAGCCCTGCCGATCACCGGGCTCAGCTCGGTCGAGGATTCGTCGCTCACCGAGGCGGAGGTCGTCGAGGCTCTTGGCGGCGGCCGCGACGCCGAAACCAAGCTCAGCACGTGGGGCTGGTCGGGCAACGCCACCCGGCAATACATCGCCCCCGACCCGTCCATTCTCGACCCGACGGCGACGACGAACATCACCGTCAGCCTGCACGGGTTCGGCAATGAAGGAGCGGCTGCCGAGGCGCTCACCTTCTACTCCGACGTGCTGCTCAACATCGGTTACCAGGAGGTCGAGGTCGGCGAGATCGGCGCCTCCAACCGGATGATGACCCAGCCGCAGGAGGACGGTGGCACGCTGGTCGCGCTCTACGTGCAGCAGGGGCCGATCCTCTACCGCATCGGCGGCTACTCGCCCGCCGGCGACCCAACCACCAATGTCGTCAGCGTGGCGCAGTACCTCATCAGCCAGCAGAACGTGGCAGTTGGGCAGTAGGCGATGTTCTCCGATCGCGACAACATCATCGGCGTTGCGTTCCTCATCCTCATGGGGGTGTTGGCCGCGATCCTGATCCGCGCGATCGTCGCCGGCGAGCGGGTGACGATGGATCTGCCGCCCGGCGCCGGTATCGTGCTCGGCATCGCCTTCTTCGTACTCATTTTCGTCGGGCTGAAGCGTGGTGGCATGTTCGGTGGCGGGGGTGGCCGCCGCTGACCAGATCCGCGCACCGGTGGCAAGTCCCTCTGGGATCGCCTCCGCGGCCGCTGACCCGCGCATTCCCAATCTTCCCGACATGACAACGC
>CBFGRG010000093.1:0-9082 GCA_965651105.1 uncultured bacterium
CGCCACTTCCCGGCGCTGCGATGAATCTCGAATCGGCCCGTCGCCAGGTGATCGACAACCGGCCGGACTGGCTGGAGGAGCGCTCGGCGGAGTACCTGCTGCGGGTGTACGGCGCGCGTGCCGTGTCGATCGTGGCCTATGCGAACGAACGCCCCGAAATGCGTGGCGTGGTCGACGAGGTCACCGGATTGATCGGGGCCGCGGTACCCATTGCGTTCGACGAGGAGTTCGCCAGGACCCTCGCTGACGTCGTGATGCGGCGCACGATGGTCGGATACAACCGGGAAGCCGGTCTGACCGCGGCGGAGCGCATCGCGGAATTGATGGTCGACACCGGGCGTTGGACCGTGGATGAATCCGAGGCCCAGCTCGAAGGGTATCGCGACTACATGAAGCGGTTCATACCTCGGGCAATGGCCCCGCATGAGCTATTGCCATAACCCTTCCGGTTTGATAGGCTGAATCCAGCAACGGGCGCGTTCAGGATGGACGCGGCGTGCAAATCCGAATCAACATCACATCTGGATTTTCGTTTGAGCGTTGGTGGCACAGCACCAGAGGTGTTGCTGTGCGCGAGAAAGGACACAGGGACTTATGGTTGCAGGGATGGAATCGGCGTCGAAGACGTCACGTGCGAGCCAGCTGATTGCGGAAGCCCTCGTCAAGGGGCATGATCGCGAGGTCATCGTCCAGCGCGCACGGTCGATGGGCCTCTCCAGTGGCCTGACCGACATCGTTGTCGCCGCCTGCCCCTGCCGCCACACGGCGCAGTCCCACCCATCTCGCGCCGACCGCGCATTTTCTTCTCAGCGCGCCTCTCGATAAGGCGCCGTTCCTCGCCAAACAACCCGATTTTATGGTAGTGTGACGTGTCAGGTCCGCCGCAACGGGCTGTGTCGTGGTGTCCGTCAAGACGGTCCACGTTCACACTCCACTGGCGTGCGCACCGTAATGGTGTGGACGTATTGCGGACGTTCCGGGGCGGGAACCAGTGCCTCCTGCCCAGCGCGCCAGGCGTCTGGTGGACCGCGTCGCATTGACTTTCATTTCCGGGCCGCGATGATCGGCCCGTCGTCGAACACCGGAGCACACCAAACGTGATCAAGCTGCGTCTGCGCCGCATGGGCGCGAAGAAGCGCCCCCACTACCGAATTGTCGCGACCGAGCACACCTCGCCGCGGGATGGCCGGTTCATTGAGTCGATCGGTCACTACAACCCGATCGCCGATCCGCCCATCATCAAGGTCGACCTCGAGCGGGCGAAGCACTGGATCAGCGTCGGCGCGAAGCCGTCCGACACCGTAGCCGCCCTCATTCGCAAGGCTGAAGCCGCGCAGGCGGACGCGCCGGCCGAGCCTGCCGCCGCCGAGGCCTGATCATGACCGGCGAGAGCACCGAGGCTACCGGAACGGACGCGGCTGTCGTCGCGCTGACCGATCTCGTCCGCTGGATGATCGGTGAGCTGGTCGACGACGCTTCGCAGGCCGATATCTCGGCTGATCGTCGCGGCAATCACATCGCCGTTCGACTGGAGCTGCCGGAGCAGTCGCTCGGGCAGGTGATCGGGCGAGGCGGTCGTATCGCTCGATCGCTGCGCACGGCGTTGATGGTGGCTGGCTCTCGCCACGACGTGCGCGTCAGCCTTGATATCGAGGGTCGTGAGGCACTCGACACCGATGCCTGACAAGAATCAAAGCACACATTCCAGTAACGCCGGGGATTCCGCACAGGGGTCCTCGGCGTCGCCACGTCCGGCTGGGCGACGCCGGCGAGGGTCGGCGAAGCCGAAGCGCCTGATCGACACCGCTGGGCCGAACCCGAACGAGGCGGTCGAAGACATTCGATTGACGGTCGGGGTCATTGCCGGGTCGCACGGCGTGCAGGGTGAGCTGCGGATGACGCTGCTGACCGATCACCCTGACAGCCTGCTCGATATCGAGCAGGTGTACCTGGGCGACAGCGACACTCCGACGTCGCTCGATGGCGTGCGTTTCCACGGTGACGGCGCGTTGATCTTTCTCGACGGTATTGAGGCGCCGGAGGAGGCGAGAGCGCTTCGCGGAACGCCAGTCCGCATCGATGGCGCCGACGCTCGACCGCTGGAACCGGGCGAGCACTTCTATTACCAGCTCATCGGCCTGAAGGCGTCAACGCCGGAGGGTGAGCACCTGGGCGAGGTGGTCGACATCATCGAGACCGGCGCCCATGACGTACTGGTGATTGCTCCGGAAGGAAGCCGTGCCAGCCGATCCCCGGCGGGTGAGCTGTTGATCCCCCACCATTCGTCCTACGTTCTCGACGTCGATCCAGACGCCGGCACGATCACGGTTCTCAAGCCGGTTTACACCGGCGAGGAGTGACCTGGTTCGCCGGAGCGGACAAGCATTCCCCAGCAGTGTGGCAGCTACTCGGCGTCCGCTATCGCGGCGATGATGCGGCCGGCAAGGGCGGCGGCACGGCGGCCGACCTCGGCTTCCGGCAAGTGTGTTCCATCGGGATCGAAGAGCGTCACCTGTAGCAATTCATTGTTCGAGATGTCCTTGATGGTCAGAAATGGCACATCGTGCAGGGCGCAGATCGTGGCGATCGCGGCCGCCTCCATGTCCTCGCACAACGACAGGTGCCGTTCGGCGAGTGCCTCGATGCCGGCGGGCGACTGGGTCCAGACATCGGCCGAGGCCACCACACCTTCGAGCACGCGCGGAGAGGGATTTCGCGTCCCCCAGGCGTCGGGCGTCCAGTCGGCAGCGACCTCGCGGGCGACCGCGAGCAGGCCCGGATCGGCGGCGAGCCCGGTCTTGCCTGGTTCTGGTGGGTCCATCCCATCGTGAGTCCAGTACCGGTTGACGCCGCTGGGCTCGATGATCGCCGTGCCATGCGACACCGCCCGGGTGCCGATGATTACGTCTCCGACATTCACATCACGTCGGTGCGCGCCTGTGCAGCCGAAGTTGAGCACAGCGTCGGGCCGGTGATGCGTGATTGTTGCCTCGGTCGCTGCCGCCGCGCGGATCATGCCAATGCCGCAAAGAACTGCCGTGATCTCGAGGTTTCCCTGACTCCAGGTGACAGACGGCCAGGTGTCGTCACTGGTCTGCGGCAGGTGCGGCAGCCCCGGCAAGTGTTGGAGCTCGGACGGCATTGCGGCGATGACGGCGATACGCTCAAAAGTCCTCTTCATCACAGCACCGAAAGTCCCGCCGAAATGACGAGAATCACCAGCACCCCGGTCGTGATCAACGCGTAGCGCCGGTCCCCACAGCGTTGACAGGCGACGATGACGGCGAGGGTAGCCGCGATCGGCGTGGCGATCATGGCGAGGATGCCGATCCCGACGATGCCCGATCCGCGCCCATCCAGAACCTCCTCGATCATTGACGGTAACGATTCGAGCGACGTGTGCAGCTCGTCGCCACGTGCAAGAGTGAGCACCAGTCCGGCGATCACCAGAACCGCCGAGGCGATGAAGCCCCAGCGCAGCACCTGGGCGGCCGCGCGGTTGATGCTGAGCTGCGTCGTTGCCTGGTCCATGGCGCTACTCCTGGCCCGGCAGGGAGATGCCGAACGACTTGAGGATCATCGAGATGGCGAGGTAGATCATGATAACGACGAAGATCATGATCAGGTTGGCGGTCTTCATCCGGCTGGTAAAGGTCGAGCCGAGCTGGCCACCGACGAAAATGCCGATCATCGCCGGGACGACGACAGTCGCATCGACCTTGCCGTCGGCGTAAAAGATCGCGGCCGTGGCGACGGCGGTCATGCCGACGAGAAATGTGCTAGTGCCTGCGGCTGCCTTCATCGGAACGCGCATCAGCAGGTTCATCATCGGCACCTGGATCACGCCGCCACCGACACCGAGCAGGCCCGACAGCACGCCCGCGAACCCGCTCGCGCTCAGGCCGAGCGGTACGTTTCGAGGGGTATAGGTGACGGTTTCGCCGGTGGCACGGTCGAGGTATGACGCCCGGAGCTCCAGCGGGTCGGGCTCATCGGGCCGGCTGTTGGGAATCGGCACCTGCCGGCGCACCAGCATGCTGATGGCCGCTGCGAGCAGCACGATCCCGAAGATGAAATTGAGCACGTTGGCGTTGGCCACAAGTGCGATCGCGGCGCCGGCGATCGCGCCGGTGACCGTGGTCAGGCCGAGCAGCATCGCCAGGTGGATATTGGTGAAACCGTTGCGGAGGTGGACGCGAGAGCCGACGACCGAGTTGGTGATGACGGAGACGGCACTTGCGGCGATCGCGATTTTCGGGTCGATCCCGAAGAAGAGCGTGAAGATCGGCACGAGAAAGACCCCGCCGCCGAGTCCGAGCATGCTGCCCAGGATGGCGGCGATCGCGGCCGCGCCTCCCAGCCCAAGTGCTTCGACGAGATCCATTGGCCCTGTGCTCCCTTTCCCCTGGTGGCCCGCGTTGACGCGCCGGTGCGCGTTGCCCCGCCCCTTATACTACGTCGCGTTACGATCGTCGCGTTGACAGATGGCTGATTGTGGTGGGATGATGCTGGGGTCCCGGTCTCGTGCCGGGCTGCACCTTGGCAACCACAGACGATTCCCGGTGAACGCGCGTCTCCCGACGCGCCGTGGGGGAAGTCCGGTGAAAATCCGGCGCTGTCGCGCAACTGTAACGGCCCGCGAGGCCGAAGCCAGGTTACCCACCCCGGAGATTGTCGCTGACCCCGCGCGGAACGGGGGGAGGTGATACGGGTGACGCTTCTCCCGGCTATTGACCCCCTGGCTCCCGCCGAGTCAGGGGGTTTTTGCGTGCCGGCGTGCTGCTGTCGATTGAGGTCATGCGCGCACATGACCGTTAAGGAATGGTGGATACGATGATGCGATGGACAAACTGGGTCAGTGGCCTGCTGGCGCTGACACTGACCCTGATGCTGGCTGCAACCGTGTCGGCACAAGGGGCGACCCCGGCAGCAGGCACGAGCCTCGAGCAGGCGACGCTGTGGTTGATGGGTCAGCAAACCTCCGAAGGGGGATTCCCCGGATTCAATGGCACCCCCGATCCATCGATCACGACCGATGCAATCATCGCACTGGTCGCGGCGGACGCGGCCGGTATCGATACCAGCGACTCGGTCGATGCTGCGATGTCATGGCTGGCGTCGACCGACCTGACGCTCGAATTCGCCCAGAGCGGTCAGGGACAGGCGGCTGAGCTGGTGCTTGCGGCGGTCGCCGCCGGGGCCGATCCTCGCGCTATCGGCAGTGTCGATGCGCTGGCGTTGATCGAAGCCGGCCCGAGTGACGAAACCGGGTTCTACGGGAATGGCGTCTACGACCATGCTCTGTGCTTGCTCGCGCTCGCTGCCGTTGGTGGAGACGTGCCGGAAGATGCGATCGCAGTGCTTGAATCGAGCCGGACCCCCGAGGGCGGCTGGGCGTTCGACGGTATCCCTGCCGAAGGCGCGGCCGATTCCAACACGACTTCGCTGGTCGTGCAGGCACTCGTCGCGCTTGGCCAGGTCGATTCATCCCTGGTGACAGACGCAATGGCGTACCTGCTGACGGCGATCGACGGAGAGAGCGGCGCGGTATTCCAGCCAGGGGCGGGATTCCCGGCTGACTCCAGCTCGACCGCGATGGTGCTCCAGGCGGTGATCGCGACCGGTGATGACCCTGCATCGGAAACGTGGGGCAACCTCCCGGCGGCCCTCGCCACCTATCAGAACGCGTCTGGCGCGTTCTACTTCAGTCCTGACGACCAGAGTGACAGCGTGTTCGCCACGGTTCAGTCGATACCGGCGCTGGCCGGCATGGCGTTTCCGGTGATGCCTGGCGAGGAGTCGGCGACACCGGTGGCCATGCATGGCGACCGGCCGGCGCTGCTGGCGGCCTGAGATGAATGCCTCTCGCCCGGCAGCCGGGCTGCGGCGCTTGATCGCGTCGATCATCGTCGCGTTGCTCTGGACTGTGTCGATCAACGGCGCGGCCGGAGCGGCCGACGCGACACAGGCGGCAGGCTTCATCGTTGATACCGGCGAGGGCGAGCCGGCGTATGTTGTTGTGACCTACGACGAGCCGATGACCGCGATCGACCTGCTGCGGGAGGCCGACCTCGGCGCCGTGACCATCGGTTTTGGCGGTCTCGGTGAAGGAGTCTGCGAGATTCGCGGGACGGGGTGCGATGTGAGCACGTGCCGTCAGCGGCTCTGCCAGACGGGTGATCCAGAATCGCCCTTCTGGCAATACTGGCGGCAGGGTGACGACGGTTGGTCACTCAGCCCGCTCGGCGCCAGCGATGTCGAGCCCAACGACGGTGACATCGGCGCGTGGATCTGGATCGGAACGCAACCGGAGCTCGAACAGATCACATGGGCTGATCTCGCGGAGCGTGCGGGTGCTCCCGAGGCAGTCGTCGCCGGGGATGTCACCGGCCAGCCAGCGGTGTACTCGTCAGCCGAGACCGTCGACGACGAAAGCGACAGCTCGGTCGAGACCTTCATTGCCGGTGGCGCGGTGGTACTGGTGATCGTGGCCGGCGGGGCGCTCGTGGTGCGCCAGCGTCGAATGCGGGAATCGTCGTGAGCCGTCTCGACTCCCGTGCCTGGCTGATTTGGGGCGCGGCTGCGTCACTGCCGCTGCTGGCTGGTCGGCATCCACTGGTGATCGCGGAGCTGCTGGCGATCGCACTGGTGGTCCGCACTGTGTGCCTGTCTCCCACCCGCATGATGTCCTGGGGGTGGCTGGTGCGATTGAGCGCGCTGGCTGTCCCGATCGGTATCCTTTTCAACCTCGCGACGGTCCACGCTGGTGATCGGGTGATCGCGACGATCCCCGACAGGATTCCCCTGGTCGGAGGTGTTCTCACCTGGAACGCCGCGATCTACGGTGCCCTGAGCGGGTTGGCGATCGTTTGCCTGGTCCTGATCGGCACGACCGTGGCCGCGGGGATCGAGTGGAGCGACCTGATGCGCATGCTTCCCGCGCGGGCGACGGGCCTTGCGGTGGCCGGCTCGGTAGCATGGGCGTTCCTGCCGCGGCTGGCGCTGTCGTGGCGGGAGATACGGGAGGCGCAAACGGCACGCGGGCATCGCTGGTCGGGTCCCCGAGACGCGGTGCCGCTGGTGGTGCCGCTGCTTGCCGGTGGGCTCGACCGGGCAATCCTGATGGCCGAGGCGCTCGAGTCGCGCGGGTTCGGCGCTTCCGCCCCACGGACCTCATCGCGTATCGGCGCGGCGGCGGCAGCTGTAGCGATCGTCGCGGCGACCACCGGCCTCTACCTGTTTGCAGTCGGCCGCGGCGGTGAGGCCGCGATCATTATCGCGATCGCCGGCCTGGCTGTGACGTATCTCGTGGTCACCGGCCGGAACGGCGCCGGGCCGCGCATCACCCGTTACCGCACGCGGCAATGGTCATTGGCCGACACAATCGTCGTGGTCGGTGCACTCGTCGCGGTGTTGAGCATCGGGGCTGCCCTACAGGTGCGACCCGATCTCCTCCAGTGGAACCCGTACCCGGCGCTGTCGTGGCCGGCGGGGTCGCTCTGGTTGCCGCTTGGCCTTGCGGCGTTGCTGGTGCCGGCGGTCGTCGCGCCTGTCACCGGGGAGGCAGCGTGATGGTCGACATCACCTCATCTCCGATCGCGCAACTGGACCAGGTTTCGTATCGCTACCCGGCCGAGCAGCGGCCGGCGATCGATCGGTGCTCGTGGGGGATCGATGAGGGCGCATTCGTCCTCGTGGCTGGGCGTTCCGGATCGGGCAAGTCGACCTTGCTGCGCACCTTGAACGGGCTGGTCCCGCATTTTTCCGGGGGGCAGTTCGGCGGTTCGGTCGTCGTTTGCGGCGATTCTACGCGTGGGAATGGTCCGGGGCGAATGAGCCGCCACGTCGGGTTCGTGTTCCAGGATCCCGAGGCGCAGGTCTTGGCGAGCCGGGTTGATGAGGACATCGCCTTCGCCCTGGAGCAGCGAGGCATACCGGTCGGGACGATGCGCAAACGCGTCGAAGAGCTGCTCGATCTGCTGTCGATCGCCCACCTGCGCGACCGCGATCCAGCGACGCTTTCCGGGGGCGAGCGGCAGCGGGTCGCCATCGCCGGAGCGCTGGCGCTGCATCCCCGGGTGCTGGTGCTGGACGAGCCGACCAGCCAGCTCGATCCGTGGGGGGCGGAGGATGTGCTGGCGGGGCTGGCCCGTCTCAACGACGATCTCGGTCTGACGATAGTCGTTGCCGAACATCGCCTGGAGCGGTTGCTGCACCGGGTCGATGCGGTGCATGAGGTCCACTCGGGTGTTGCGAGCGATGCGATGACGCCGGCGGAGTTCGCGCGGCGGGTTGATCCGGTGGCGCTGCCCGGTATCGTGAAGGTCGGCCGGGCGCTCGGCTGGGAGCCATTGCCGCTCACCGTGAAGGAGGGACGGCGACGAGCGGCGGGTTCGATACCGCCGGCCGTTCCACGTGCCCGGCGACCGGTGGGCGAGGTGGTGATTCGGGCGAGTGGAGTAGGGATGCGGCACGGACGCCGGTGGGTGCTTCGCGACGTTGACCTGGATCTGCACGAGGGCGAGCTTGTCGCGTTGATCGGCCGAAATGGCAGCGGAAAGACGACGTTGCTGCGCGCGCTCCTGGGGCATCACCTCCTGGCATCGGGCGAGGTGTCGGTATCGGGCCTCCCCGGTTCGTCACCAGAGGCGACGGCGATCGGTCGCAAGGTCGGCTACCTGCCACAGCAGGCCACGGCGATGTTTTTCGCCGAAACGGTGAGGGACGAGCTTGCCTACACCGCGCGGCAGCGTGGCGTGGACGTCGACATCGACGCGACGCTGCGCCAGGTGGGGCTTGACGGCATGGAGAGCCGGCATCCTCGCGATCTCAGCGGAGGAGAGCGGGAACGGCTGGCGCTGGCGATCATGCTGGTGGGGAATCCGGCGGCGTTGGTGCTCGATGAGCCAACGCGCGGGATGGACGCCTGGCGAAAGGCCGACCTGGTGCGAATCCTCGATGCTTATCGTCGCCGGGGCGGGGCGGTGCTGATGGCGACCCACGATGTCGAGCTCGTCGCGGAGGCGGCCGACCGGGTAGTGATGCTCGGCGATGAGCAGGTGATCGCCGATGGGCCATCCGA
>CBFGRG010000094.1:0-9079 GCA_965651105.1 uncultured bacterium
AAGGGCAATGACCATGACGAACACGATCAAGCGGCTCCATATCGAGCAGGACCAAAGCGTCTGGCAGGATGACATCAGCCGCGACATGCTCCAGGACGGTACTCTCAAGGAGCACATCGACGAGATCGGCATCCGGGGGGTGACCTCGAATCCGTCGATCTTCCAGAAGGCGCTTGCCGCGGGCACCGCCTACGACGACGACATCCGCCGCATGCTCGGCGAGAACAAGTCGCCCGAGGACGTCTTCCAGGCGCTCGCGGTCGACGATATCCGCGATGCCTGCGATCTCTTCCGCCCCATCTACGACGAGAGCGACGGCGGCGATGGCTTCGTTTCGATCGAGGTGCTCGCCAGCCTTGCCCGGGACACCGAAGGCACCATCAAGAACGCTCGCGAGCTTTGGCGCGCGGTCGATCGTCCCAACCTGATGGTCAAGGTGCCCGGTACGAAGGAGGGGTGGCCGGCGATCGAGCAGCTGCTCGTTGAAGGCCTCAATATCAACATCACGCTGCTCTTCTCGCTGGAGAACTACGAGAAGGTCGCGCGGGCCTACGTCTCGGCGCTGCAGCAGCGCGCCGCCGCCGGCGAGCCGATCGATCGCATCGCCTCGGTCGCGTCGTTCTTCGTCAGTCGTGTCGATACTGCAGCCGACTCCGCCATCGATCAGAAGATCGCCGAGGGCGTGACGGGCATCGCCGACCTCAAGGGCAAGGTCGCTGTTGCCAATGCCCAGCTCGCCTACAGGAAGTTCCAGGAGATCTTCAGCGGCGACGAGTGGGAGGCGCTGGCGCAGAAGGGCGCGAAGGTCCAGCGGCCATTGTGGGCAAGCACCGGCACCAAGAATGCCGACTACAGCGACGTGCTGTACGTCGACACCCTGATCGGCCCGCAAACGATCAACACCATGCCCCTGAAAACGATGCAGGCGTTCCTCGACCACGGCACGGTCGCGCGCACCGTCGACCAGAACTACGACGCGGCGGAGCGCGTGCTGGAGCGACTGAAGACAGAGGCCGGCATCTCCCTGGACGAAATCACCGCGAAGCTCGAAGACGACGGCATCGCGCAGTTCGAGAAGGCGTACGACGACCTGCTGGCCGGCGTGGAAGAGAAGAAGGCGGCGCTGGCATCCGCCGATTAGCGCGGGGAGATCCTGGAGCCGACCCGTCTGGGCGACCGCCAGGATCTCCCTCGCAGGAGAACATCGCATGACCCAGGAACAGCAGGTCCGGCACGTTGGCGTGGTCGGCATGGCGGTGATGGGCGCGAATCTCGCGCGCAACCTGGCCCGCAACGGCTTCGCGCCGGCGGTCTACAACCGTACCGTCAGCGTGACCGAGGAGTTTCTCGCCAACGAGGGCAAGGGCACCGGCATCCTCGGTACCACCTCCCCGGCCGAGCTCGTGGCGGCGCTGGAGCGGCCGCGCCGCATCCTGCTGATGGTCAAGGCCGGACCCGCCGTCGACGCGGTGATCGAGGAATTCGCGCCCTACCTCGAGGAGGGCGACATTCTTATCGACGGCGGCAACTCCTTCTTCCAGGATACCGAGCGGCGCTCGCACGATCTTGCCAACCGGGGCTTCCACTACGTCGGTATGGGCGTGTCCGGCGGCGAGGAAGGGGCGCTCTGGGGCCCGAGCCTGATGCCGGGCGGTCCGGCCGAAGCCTACGCCGCGCTGGAGCCGATGCTGACGGCAATAGCGGCGAAGTCGGAGTACGGGCCGTGTGTCACGCACATCGGTCCCGGTGCCTCGGGCCATTACGTCAAGATGGTCCACAATGGCATCGAGTACGGCGACATGCAGATGATCGCCGAGACCTACGACATCATGCGCCGCGTGCTCGGAATGTCGGCGGCGGAGATCGGTGCGGTCTTCGAGCGCTGGAACGAGGGCAAGCTGGAGTCGTTCCTGATCGAGATCGCCGCCGACGTGCTCAAGTTCGTCGACAAGGAGACCAGCCAGGCGCTGGTCGACCTGATTCTTGACGAGGCGGAGCAAAAGGGCACCGGGCGCTGGACCAGCCAGAATTCGTTCGAGCTGGGCACGCCCACGCCGGTGATCAACGCCGCGGTGATCGCGCGGGGCCTGTCGTCGATGAAGTCGCAGCGCGTCGAGGCCAGCGAGGTGCTCGCCGGTCCAGAGAGTCGTGATCTCTCGATCGACCGAGATGTGCTCATCGGTCAGCTCGAAAACGCGCTCTACTTTGCCAAGATCTCGAGTTATGCGCAGGGGATGGCGCTCCTCAAGGCTGCCTCGGACGACTACAACTGGGATCTCAACCTCTCCGAGATCGCTCGCATCTGGACCGCCGGGTGCATCATCCGGGCACGGCTGCTCAAGCCGATCATGGATGCATACAGTGACGGCAAGCAGCCGACCAACCTGATGCTCGACCCGTACTTCACCAAAGAAGTCAATGACGGTCAGGACGACATCCGGGCGGTGCTGAGCACCACGATCGCCGCCGGTATCCCGACCCCGGCGATGAGCTGGGCGCTCAATTACTACGATTCCTATCGCACCGCATCGCTCCCGGCCAACCTGATTCAGGGACTGCGGGACCTGTTCGGCGCGCATACCTACAAGCGCGTCGACAAGGAAGGCACGTTCCACACCGAGTGGGTGCCGATCGCGCCGCCGAAGGAGGTCGTGTCGGAGCCGAGCGATCGGCAGCCCTGGGCCGATGGGGAAGGCGAGGGCGACCGATCGAAGGTGCCTGCCGACATGCCCGAGGATGCCAGCGACAGCACGCTCCATCCGGAAGACCACGAAGAGCTGGCTGCCGACGCCGAGGAGAAGGGTCAGCGCACCCCCGCCTCCACCCGCAAGGCCGAATACTAGCAACGCGGGTTTGCCCCGCGTGAAGCCGGCGCGACGCGATCCGTCGCGCCAGCGTCCTGCCCCGCCACGCAAGGGAATTCGATGACTGAGACCAGGACACGCGCAAGCGACTACGACTTCGCCATCGACAGTCATGGTGATGCCGACCACGTCGGCCACCAGTTCGACGCGAACGAGCAGATCGGTGCGACCAACACGAATCCGCTCCGGGGCGGGATGCAGCTCGATCGCGCACCCTCTCCCTGTGTGATGGTGATCTTTGGCGCGACGGGCGACCTGACGGCCCGCAAGCTCATGCCGTCGCTCTACGACCTCGCCGTGGGATATCCGTTGCCGGAGGGTTTCACCATCGTCGGGGTCGCCCGGCGCGACTGGAACGACGAGACATTCCGCAAGGAGATGCGCGAGGCGGTCGAGAAGGGCGCGCGGACGCCGGTCACCGACCAGGCGTGGGAGCTTTTCTCGCAGGGGCTGTTCTTCGTCTCCGGAAACTTCGACGACGACCAGACCTACGTTGACCTGCGCGAGCGGCTGGAAGTGATCGATCGCCAGCGCCGCGCCCACGGGAACCGGCTCTTCTACCTGGCCACCTCGCCGACCTACTACGGGCCGATCATCGGGCATCTCGGCGCGTCGAAGCTCGGCGCCCGGCAGGATATCTACTGGGATCGGACCGACAGCTGGAATCGGATCGTTGTCGAGAAGCCGTTCGGCCGCGACGTCGATACCGCCCGGGCGCTCAACGCCGAGATCGGCGCGGTGTTCTCCGAGCGGCAGATCTATCGTATCGATCACTACCTCGGAAAAGAGACCGTCCAGAACGTGCTCGCCTTTCGGTTCGCGAACACGCTGTTCGAGCCGGTCTGGAATCGGCAGTACGTCGATCAGGTGCAGATCACCGTCGCCGAGTCGATCGGCGTCGAGGGGCGCGGCGGGTACTACGAGGACGCCGGCGCGCTGCGCGACATGGTGCAGAGTCACATCCTGCAATTGCTGTCGGTGATCGCGATGGAGCCGCCGGCGTTGTTCAACGGTAACGCGCTGCGCGACGAGAAGGTGAAGGTGCTGCGCGCGGTTGTGCCGCCGGTGGGCGAGAAGGTCAACGAGCTGACCGTGCGCGGCCGGTACGAGGCCGGCTACGTTGGTGGCCGGGCGGTTCCCGCCTACCGGGACGAGAAGGGCGTCAGCCCGCAGTCACGCACCGAGACATTCGTGGCGATGCGCCTGGGCATCGACAACTGGCGGTGGGCGGGCGTTCCCTTCTACCTGCGCACCGGCAAGCGCCTGCCGCGCCGCGTGACCGAGATCGCGATCGAGTTCAAGCAGGTGCCGCACCTGATGTTCCAGTCGATCGGCAATGTCGACCTGACGCCCAACGTGATCAGCATGCGTATCCAGCCGGACGAGGGCATCGCCCTCAAGTTCGCGGCGAAGGTGCCGGGGCCGAACACGCAGCTGCGGCCGGTCCGGATGGATTTTCTCTACGGGCAATCGTTCGGCGAGGCCGGGCCGGATGCCTACGAGCGGTTGCTGCTCGACGCGATGCTGGGCGACCCGACGCTGTTCGCCCGCCGCGACGAGGTCGAGACGGCATGGTCGCTGATGCAGCCGATCCTGGACGCGTGGGACGATCTGCCGGTACCCATTTACCCGTACGAGGCGGGCACGTGGGGGCCGAACAAGGCCGATCAATTGCTGCAGCGCGACAACCATATCTGGCGCCGCCCGTAGGGTCGTGCGCGCCGTTGGCTTCTCACCCGCGATGGGCTGGTCACGGAGGCCGCCCGTACGGGTCGGACCCATGAACGGCCCTTCGTGAAACAGGCATGCATCCCATGGCACAGACACCAGTCACCAAACCCGTTCTCGCCGCGGCGTGGCAGTCCGATGCGCTGGACACCGGCACGATTCACGACGAGCTGAATCGCCTCTGGACGCAGCTTGGAGGGCCGCACCACGGCGGCGACGCGCCGGGCGAGATGGTCGCCGAGCAGCATTTTGGCGGTGGCGGGCTCATGCGCGCCAACACGCTCAACCTCCTCGCCGTCGCCAACGATATGCGCGAGGCGAGCCTCATCCAGGAGACCATTGCCGGGCTGCGCGATTTCCTGCCGTCGCGCACGATCATCCTGATCACCTACGACCGCCACGACCTGGATGGCGAGGTGACCGGGCCGCGCTACGACGTGCGGGTCGAGCTGAAAGAGCAGATCGGCGACAAAGACGAGGCCAACCTGCGCTTCGAGGTCATCACCATCGGCGCCGACCGGAGTGTGATGGGCCACCTTGCCAGCCTCGTGACGCCGTTGCTGGCGGCCGACCTGACCGATTTTCTCTGGTGGCCGGGAGGCGATTTCGCCACCAGCGCGCTGTTCGAGGAGCTGCTGCCGGTAGTCGACCGCCTCATCGTCGATACCGCCCAGCTCGGCCGAGAGATCGGGGCGCTGGCCGCGCTTCGGAGCGTCATTGTCGAGAGGAGCGGCTCGCTCATCGTCGGCGACTTCACCTGGCTGCGGCTGCAGGCGTGGCGCGAGCTGATCGCGCAGTTCTTCGATCCCCCCGACGTGCAGAAATCGCTGAAAGCGATCGATCAGGTGACGATTCACTATGCCGAAACACGGCAGGATGGCTCGTCGGGGCTGGCGGCAGCGGTGATGATGGCCGGGTGGCTCGGGAGCCGGCTCGGCTGGGAGGTGATCGACCCGCTGGAGCGACAAAAGCGCGGTGGGTTCTGGGCCCCGTTGCGCGCCAGCAGCGATGACGGCCGCGGCCGCGATGTCGAGCTGCACCTGGTGCCCGATACGAGTCCGCAGGCGAGGTTTTCGCTCCGCCGCGTGACGATCGTCGCCACCGGCGATGCGCCGGGCACGTTCGTGGTCGAGCGCACGGATGGCGATGACATCATCACGACCAGCGAGACACCCGACAACCCGGCCGTGAGCCGGATGGTCTATTCGCAGCGGCCGGACAGTGGCAGCATGATCGGTCAGGAGCTGCAGCGGTTCGGTGCTGACGAGTTTTATGAGGAGACCGTTCGCTGGGTGGTCCACCTCATCCCGGATTGAAGCCGGAATACGATTGGCCCGCCCTCGGCAGGCAGGTGCGACCCTGGCCAGCGGCGCTGGGTCGCGATCACCGGACACAAGCCCCCTTGTCAGCCCGGGCAGTGCGCTCGCAGGGCGCGGCACCGATGGATGACAAGGGGCATTGTGGCCTGAAATCGGACGTTGGTGGCCAACGCGGGCCTGCCAATTCGTGAGGTACGTCGACAACGGAGGAATGCATGCAACGCACAATCGACTATGGAGAGCGCGGCCAGGTGAAGGTGGCCAACAGCGCGAAGGATGTCGCCTTCCTCGCCGTCGAGGAAGTGGCTGTCAACGCACTGCGCGCGATGCAGCGTCGTACGCCCGCGTTCGTGGCGTTGTCCGGCGGATCGACACCCAAGCGGATGTTCGACATTTTCAAGGATCCACGCTTCCGTCGTCGATTCGACTGGACGAGTCTCCAGTTCTTCTGGGGTGACGAGCGCTGGGTGCCGATCGAGGATGAGGCCAGCAACGCCGGCGAAGCGCTGCGCGGCTTCATCGAAGACGTCGAGCTGCCGGAAGAGAACTATCATCCCTGGCCGACGCACCTCGATGACCCTGCTGCCGCCGCGGCTGCCTACGAGGAGACGGTGCGCATCGTCACCGGGGCACAGGATGGCGACGTGCCGGTCTTCGACCTGGTCTTTCTCGGCATGGGCGACGACGGGCATACCGCGTCGCTGTTCCCCGGTACCGAGGCGATTCACGAGACGGGCCGCCTCTGCGTTGCGAACGTCGTGCCGAAACTCGACACGACTCGCCTGACGTTCACGCCGAACCTGATCAATAATGCCCGGGAGGTCATCTTCCTCGTTACTGGCGAGGGCAAGGCCGAGATGCTGCACAGGGTGCTCGACGGACCCATCGACGTCGACACGTTCCCAAGCCAGGTCGTCCGTCCGGCTGACGGGCGCCTGCGCTGGATCGTGGACACCGCTGCGGCGGCGCGGCTGGAGAAGGGTTGAGGCAATGCAGGGAACGGCGCGACTGGACCGGATCGGCGCGCAGGCGGCCGGCGAGGTCAAACCGGGTACCGTCGTCGGGCTCGGTACGGGTTCGACGGCATCGGCGTTCGTCCGGGCGCTGGGCGACCGCGTCGCCGGTGGCCTATCCATCACTGGCGTGGCGACCTCGGTCGAAACCGAGGAGCTCGCCAGGAGTCTCGACATCCCGCTGGCCCACTTGAACGACGTCGACTCGATTGACCTTTGCGTCGATGGCGCCGACGAGATCGCGCCGGATCTTAGCGTCGTCAAGGGGCGCGGCGGCGCGTTGTTGTTCGAGAAGCTGGTTGCGCGGCGAGCCGATCGCTACATCATCATCGGTACCGACGAGAAGCTGGTCGACACGCTCGGCACGCGGTTGCCGCTGCCGGTCGAGATCGTGCAGATGGGCTGGAAACACACCGCCCGCGAGCTGGAGCGCCTCGGCCTCAAGCCGGAGCTGCGAGTTGGCGAGGGCGATGCACCCTTCGTCACTGATGGCGGGAACTACATCGTCGATTGTGGCGTCGCCGGCGGGATCGACGATCCCCGCGAACTGGCGAACCGGATCAAGCTCGTGACCGGCGTGGTCGATCATGGTCTCTTCATCGACATGGCCGATCTCGCGATGACCGTTGATGCCGAAGGACGGGTAACCACCCATGAGCATGCCGGCCGCTGAGCGGGGCACGTTGCCGCCGCGCCGGACCAGTATCGTGGTGTTGCTGGTCTTCGCGACGCTCGGCTCGCTGCTGGGACTGTTCACCGCCGGCGACAACGTGTTGTCGATCGACGTCACCGTGCTCGAAGCGATCCAGAAGATCGATTGGCCCGGTGTCGATACCGTGGCTCGCATCTCGAACGCCGTCTTTGGCACGGCGGGGGCGCTGGTGTTCGCCGCGTTGTTCGTCATCGTCGCGTTGATGCTGGACCGCCGGGTGTTCGCGGTGCAGCTCGTCGTCGTGGTCGCGCTGCGGCTTGCGGGGCAGGTGCTCAAGCCGCTCTTCGATAGCCCGCGCCCCGGCATCGAGTACCAGCCGGATCCCTCGCTCGTATCGGACTCGATGGGCTATCCCAGCGGGCACGCCTTCACGGCGACGATCATCACCACGGTGATCGTCCTCTTCATTCACTCGCTCGATGTGCCCCGGTGGCTGCGGGTGTTGAGCGTAGTGGTGGCGGTCCTGGCGACGCTGGTCGCGCTTTTCTCGCGCGTTCGCGTGGGGGCGCACTGGCCGACCGATACGATCGGGGGCGTGTGCTATGGCCTCGCGACCGTCGCCCTGATGCAGCTCATCGTCGGCGCGATGCTCGAGCGCACCGGTTCCCTGGCGTTGTCCCGCACGCACCGTACGGCATAGCGTGCCGCGCGGAGACAAGGGTGCGAATGTCCGTGAGCTCGGCGAGCGTCAAATCGCGCCAACCCGCCAGGCGATATGCCAGACCGCGATGAAGCCGATCGCTCCGAGGCTGGCGACCAGCGCCACGCCGTTGAGCCAGCCGTCCGAGCGACCCCGGAGCGGGCGCGGCAGCAGCCAGGCTCGCCAGCGCGAGAACGGCAGCAGCGGCCGGATTCCGGCATGGGTGCAGGCGTCCCCCGCGAGGTGCGTCAGGATCCCCGCGGCGAACGCGATCGTCCAGATGTTGGCGGTCCGCTCCGAGAGCGTCGCCCAGGTTCCAAGGTCGACCTCTCCCGTCGCCAGTGCGCGGAGCGCGATCCCGACGATCGCCGTCAGCAGAATCGCCAGTGGCAGTCCGTGCGAGGCGCCACGGTGCCGCAGTCGCAGCGAGCCGCGCAGCTCGCTGCGGAGGTCCAGCCAGTCCGGGAATCCTCCCCCGACCGCGCCGAGCCAAATCGCGCCAGCAGCGACCGGCAGGGATGACGACGCGGCGACCAGCAACCCGGCCGCCGCGCCCATGGTGAGATGCGTCGTTCGCTTCATGTGCTCAGGATACTCGCAGGGAGCAAAGTGGGACATCCTGTAAGGCGATACTTCGCTGCGCTCAGCACAGGCTTTGGCGGCGCAGCCGACCTCGAGAATGACCACGCGGAGGCCGCCAATAGCCTGCCCTGAGGCGTCATGCCGCGCACCGGCACCACCACGCATGACCCCCAGCGCCCGTCGCGCCGCCCCTGTGGCGGCTTGCGCTGGAGGTTCATAGC
>CBFGRG010000095.1:0-9030 GCA_965651105.1 uncultured bacterium
GGGAGGATCAACGCGCGGGGCTCCCGGCCGTATCGGGTAAATCCGCAGCTCTCGTAAAGGGCGACGGCTGCTCCGTTGTGGCTGGCGGCGGCGATGTGGACCTGCCGCACGCCATCGACATTCCTGGCGTGCCCGATGCAGGCATCCAGCAGGCGCCGGCCGACGCCCATGCCACGCGACTCCGGCGCTACATAGACGCCCCAGATCTCCATGCGATGCCGTTGCTTGCGCCGTTCTCTGCCAGTGATGCCCGCGACACCGACGAGCGTGCTGGCTGCGTCGAACGCGCCGAACACACGGTTGAGGCAGGTGCTGCCCGACGAGAAGCGCTGGTAACTCGGCTGCTCGCCCTCAGCGACGATCTCGTCGTGGTCCTGGCCGAAGGCATCGGGGTGTTCGGCGAGCGCGCGCAGGCGCAGCGCCCACCAGGCTGTCCAGTCATCGTCGGTCAATGGCCGGATCGTCACCATGGGTTAGATGACTCCCGCGCCGAGCGAGAGCCGAAACGCGCCGAAGGCGAACACCAGCACGCTGGCGATCAGCCCCAGACGTGCCATGCCATCGTTGGGGTGGTTTTTCATCGCCTGGTAGCAGAAAATCGCGCCAAGCGCGGCCAGTGGCAGCGTGGTGATCCAGTTCAGCCAGCCGAGCAGGGGAATCAGGCCCAGCAGCAGGAACATGCCGGCGAATAACGAGAAACCGCAACCGAGTGCGCTCATGTTTGGGAATCCTTGTGCGGGCGGCGCCGTTGCCGCCGTTCGTCGCTTCAGCGTGCCGCGGGCGGTATCGACGACGGTAAACGTGAACCCACGGCATCATTCATCGTACGTGATCGCGTTGCCACCGACAGTAGGGATAGCCGCAGTTTTTGGAGGTGTCCACTGTGGCCGGGGATTTGCAAGGATGCAGTAAACTCTATAGTGGTCTTTTGACGAGCATGCACCAGCGAGTCCGCTCGTGATGCCAGCGCGCGTTGCCTGACACGGACTTCACATCGTGCACAGTACAGGAGAAATGCTTTTGGCCAGGAAGCCACAGACACCGAAGGGCAAGAAGGGCAAGGGCCCGAACGTCGCAACCCCGTCCGAGGGGCCGCGCCGCACCAATCCCGACGCCATCGCGGTCGAGGGGAAGGTAGTCGAGGCGCTGCCGAACGCCATGTTCAACGTCGAGCTGGAGAACGGGCACACCGTGCTCGGGCATCTCGGCGGTCGCATGCGCAAGAATTACATCCGCGTGTTGCCGGGCGACCGCGTTGTCGTCGAGCTTTCGCCGTACGACCTGTCGCGTGGCCGGATCACGTTCCGACACCGCTAGCCACACCATACGCCCAGGAGTCGGGGACGACGGCCCCGCTCCCAACGCGCGCATGCCTGCCGGCACGGCATCTGCCGCCGCCGGTCACTTGGTGTGGGCCTGGAGTTCGTCTTCGTGAGGTCATGGCGCGCCTGGGTTGGCACCGCGATCAGTCTGATCTTCCTCTACTTCGCCTTTCGCGGGCAGGACCTCGGCGAAATCCGCGACTCGCTCCGTGAGACCAACCTCTGGTGGGCGATACCCGCGCTCGGTCTCTACTTCATCGGCGTGTGGCTGCGCGCGGTGCGGTGGAGCGTGCTCATGCGGCCCCTGACGCCGGTCACCGCGCGTGACCTGCTGCCGGTGGTGGCAGTGGGCTTCATGGCGAACAACGTCCTGCCCCTGCGAACAGGGGAGCTGGTGCGATCCGTGGTCGTGCGTCAGCGTTTTGGCGTGCGCAAGACCGCCGCGCTGGCCACGATCGCCGTCGAGCGCCTGTTCGACGGCCTGACCATGCTCGGGTTCATGTTCCTCGCAATGACCGTGGTCTCGTTCACCAGCGAGCTCGAGCACCTTGCCTTGATCGCCTTCGTGCTCTTCGCCGTTCTGCTGATCGGTCTCTTTGTCCTCACGCTTGGTGGCAGCCTTGTCGACCGGCTGTTGCAGCTCGTGCTCGGCCCGATGCCACAGCCATTGGCCGATCGCGTCGAGCGCATGGCCCAGTCGTTCCTGAACGGGCTTGGAATCTTCCGGAAACGACGCGATCTGTTGCTGGTGGCGGGACTCTCCATCGCAGCCTGGCTGTTCGAGGCATCCATGTACTGGGTGCTGGCGATCGGGTTCGGCGGCGTGGTGCGGGAGACGATGGGGTGGGCCGAAACGCTGTTGACGACCGGTGTCGCCAACATGGCGACGCTGATCCCCTCGTCGCCCGGGTACATCGGGCAGTTCGAGTACGGCGTCAAGCTGGTGCTGGCCGACGCGCTTGGCGTCCCCGAAGGCTCGGCGCTGGCCTACGCGATCCTCGTGCATGCCGCCCTGTATTTCCCGATCACCCTTTGGGGCGCGTGGGAATGGTTCCGGATGCAGCTGAGCTGGCGCGCCATCCAGGAAGGCGCCGAAGATGCCAACGGCGGGACCGACACGCGAACACTTCGGCCCCGGAACGAGGCGGCAGCACCCGACCCCTCCTGACGAAATGGGTCCACACTGGAATTGATTTGTGACGCCTACCGCGTAGACTTCTCCGGGTCGCGCGCCGTTCGGTGCCGCGCGACGGGTCTGATGATGCATTGAATCTGGGCAGGGAGCTATCAGCGTATGGAGTGGTGGCAGGCGATCATACTCGGCGTGGTGCAGGGGCTGACGGAGTTCCTGCCCATCTCGTCCTCGGGGCACCTCGTCATCTTTCCGTGGCTGTTCGATTGGGAGACATCGGAGCTGAGCTTCGATGCCGCGCTCCATCTCGGCACCCTCGTCGCGGTGGTTGTCTATTTCTGGCGCGACATCTTCAAGATGCTGGAAGCGATTCCGACCGCGCTGCGCGATCCGTGGCGCATCCTGCGTGGCGAGACGCACACCTCGCGGGAGCGAGACGCCAGATTGGGCTTGCTGATTGCGATCGCGACGATCCCCGGCGCGATCGCCGGTGCGCTGCTCGAATCGCGGATCGACGAGATCTTCCACACCGAGGAGAACTCGCGGACCGCGATCGCGACGATCGCGACCATGCTGATCGTGGTCGGCATTGTGATGTGGATCGCCGAACGGGTTGGGCGGCGCGATCACCACGTGCTGGGGATGAAGTGGGTTGACGCGCTGATCATCGGCTTCGCCCAGGCGCTTGCGCTGATCCCGGGCACCTCACGGTCGGGCGCGACGATCACGGCGGGGCTCTTCCGGGGACTTGAGCGGGCCGATGCGGCCCGGTTCTCGTTCCTTGCCGGCATGCCGCTGATTCTCGGTGCCGGGCTGAAGTCGATGCTCGATGTCGCCCAGGACGGCACCGGCTCCAGCGGGTTGACCGTCTACTTGCTGGGTGGCGTCTCGGCGGCGCTGGTCGGGTTCGTCACGATTTGGGGGCTGCTGCAGTTCCTTCAGCGCAACAGCACGCTGGTGTTCACCATCTATCGCATTGTCTTCGGGTTGTTCCTGTTCCTCATGCTCGCACTGCGGTAGGTATCGCCCGGAATTGTCACCATTGCCAGCCCCAGGCTGCGACGGCCTGGCGTTCGGCGTTCAGGGGGACACGCGCATCTGGCATCCATGAAATGGACGTAGTTCTGAGCCGACACAGTCGCAATTCCGGCCACTGAACCACGTTGTCATCCTGAGCACCTGCGCTCAAGGCAAATTGGGGCGAGCCTGCCATCTCATCTGATGACGCAAAGCGCCCCGCGAGGACATCCTCGCGGGGCGGTGGCGATTTTCGGTGATGGTGGAACGTGGCCTACGCCTCGGGATCGACGAACTCCATGTCGAAGACGCCGAAGAGCGAGAGCACTCCGAGCACGATCAAAATGCCGAGCGCCAGCAGTCCGAGCAGCACCACCATCTGGATGATGTTGGCGAACCCTTCGCCGCCCTGGTTTTCCGACTCGTCCTCACTGGACGCGTCGATGGTGTTGAGCCGCATCTGGAGCACCACACCCAGCAGCAGCAGTGTTCGCACGATCATTCCGTTTCTCTCCTGCCCTTCCCTCGACGTGTCCCCCGCCTGGCCGCGATGCGGCGACGGCGTACGGTGTCCTCGGTCACAGGCTGATTGTGCGCGATCGGCCCAGTGTCTGGCAACCCCGCCGGGGCGACCGTGCCCGGCCTAGCCGACCAGTGCGCTTCGAATCAACTGCTGCAGGATCATCAGCAGTACCAATGCCACCAGCACGGACAGGTCGAGCATGCCCATCGGCGGCAGCACCTGGCGGATCGGCGCGATGATCGGCTCGGTGATCTGGTAAATCATGCGGCCGATCTGCGAGGAGAACCCCGGATCGAACCACGAGAAGATGGCCCGCACGAAGATCAGCAGGCTCAAGATCTGGATTATCGTCAACAGCAAGCTGGCGAGCTCTGCGCCCATGGATTCTGGTCCTAGCGTGACGGCGTCGAGGAGCGGAGCACGCCCGCGCGTGCCGGTTCAAGTATAGCGAGCCCGTCAGGCATTTTCGCGCAGGCACGGTAGTGCCTCGGTCGCCACGCGTTCGACGATGTCGAGCCGATCCGGCGGCGGTGGCTGGAAGATGAATTCCTGCACGCCGGCCTCGCTGAAGCGGCCCACGTAGTCGACGAAGGCATCGACCGAGTCCCACGGCTGCTCGTCCTTCATCTGCGCGACGACGTAGAGCAGCGAGCGCTTGACGCTCTTCGGATCGCGCTCGTGGCGCGCGCAGGCCTCGTCCATCGTCTCGTTTCGGGCGCGGACCTCCTCCGGCGTGCCGCGGGTATTCCAGGTATCGGCGTACTGGGCGGCGATGTCGATCATCTTCGGGCCGTGTGCGCCGAGCATGAACGGCATTCGCGGCTGTTGCACCGGCGCGGGCCGGTTCCATGCGTCCTGAAGCTCGTAGTACTCGCCGTTGAAGGTGGTCCGGTCGTTGCGCAGGTAGCGGTCGAGCAGATCGACCGCTTCGGCGTAGCGCTCGACCAGCTCTCGTGTCGGCGGGAATTCGAGCCCGAACATCTCGTGCTCGCCGACGAACCATCCGGCGCCGATACCCAGCTCGAGCCGCCCGTTGGAGACGTGATCGAGCGTGATCGCCTGCTTGGCCAGCAGGGCCGGGTGCCGGAAGGTATTGCTGCTGACCAGCACACCGAGCCGGGCTCGTTCTGTCTGTGTCGCCAGCGCGGCGAGAAGCGTCCACGCTTCGAACATCGGCTGGTCATTGTTTGCGCTCGGCACGAAGTGGTCGGGCATCCACAGGCTGTCCCACCCTTGCCGTTCGAACCACGCCCAGCGGTCGCGCATTTCTGGCCAGGTCCACGTCTGGATGGTCTGGATGCCAAACTCGCGCGTCGGAACGGACGATGGCGTCATGCTCTCTGCCCCCCACGATCAGTGTGCGACTACCCATCTTTCGGCAGTATATCCGAGGCGATGCGCTCGACAAGGTCCCGGTCGGCGTCCTGCGGCAGCTGAAGGATGAACTCCTGCATGCCGGTTTCGGCGTACCGCCCGACGTAATCCTCGAACGCGTCGACCGACGCCCACGGGTTTTCGTCGAGCGACTGGTTGACGCCGTAGAACACTGATCGCTTGATGCTGGCCGGGTCGCGCCCGATTTCCTCGCACAGCGCCGTGAGCCGGGCGTTGCGGCGAGCCATCTCGTCGACCGGCGCAAAGGAGTTCCACGCATCCGCATACCGGGCGACGAGCTTCAACATGCGCGGCCCGTGCGCGCCCATCACCAGAGGTGGCCGCGGCTGCTGCACCGGCGCCGGGCGGTTGAAGACGCCCTCGAGCTGGTAGTGCTCACCCGCGAACGACGACTCGTCGTTGCTGAGGTAGGTGTCGAGCAACTCCACCGCCTCGGCGAAGCGATCGACCCGCTCCTTCGTCTCCGGAAACTCGATCCCGAAAATCTCGTGCTCAAGCTCCATCCAGCCCGCGCCGACGCCGAGCTCAAGGCGACCATCGGAGAGATGGTCGACGGTGACGGCCTGCTTCGCGAGCAGGGCGGGGTGGCGGAACGTGTTGCTGCTGACGAGGATCCCGATCCGGGCGCGGGACGTGGCGGTCGCGAGCCCGGCCAGCAGCGTCCATGCCTCCAGCATCGGCACATCCTTGCCGGCCGTCGGGAAGAAGTGGTCCGGAAGCCACAGGCTGTCGAACCCGAGCCCCTCGAGCCACTGCCAGCGCTCGCGCATCTCCGGCCAGGTGAGCGTCTGGATGGTGTGAATACCGAACTGTCGTGGGGTGCTCATGGGGCGTTCTCCGGTTCGCGATCGGGCATGTTGCGCGTGAGTTGCCAGTGTCGCCGGGAACGACCGTCTTGCCAACCGCCGGGGAACGGGGGACACTGAACGCGCGAACGGCGACATTGAGGTCGGGGTTCTCGGGCGCGTCCCGGACGGCACGCCCGAGAGCACCGCGTCGCGAAACGGATAGCAGCACCCGGAGGTCCAAATATGAGCGACAACGGCAAGACCAGCGTGCAGGACAAGGTGGACATGCGGTTCAACAGCCGTACCCTCTATGACGGTCCCGATCGCGCTGGTGCGCGGGCGATGGTGAAGGCGGTCGGGTTCACCGACGAGGACCTGCAGAAGCCGATCATCGGCATCGCCAACACCTGGATCGAGACGATGCCGTGCAACCTTGGCCTGCGCAAGCTTGCCGAGGCGGTCAAGGAGGGGGTTCGCGCCGCCGGCGGCACGCCGATGGAGTTCAACACGGTCGCCATTTCCGACGGCGTGACGATGGGCACCGAGGGCATGAAGACCTCGCTGATCTCGCGCGAGGTCATCGCCGACTCGGTTGAGCTGGTCGGTCGCGGTCACATGTTCGATGGCATCATCGCCCTCGGCGCCTGCGACAAGACCCTGCCGGGGCTTTCGATGGCGCTGGCGCGGCTCAACGTGCCGAGCTTCATGATCTACGGCGGCACGATCATGCCGGGCTACTGGCGCGGTCAGGAAGTGACGATCCAGTCGGTCTACGAGGCAATCGGCGCCCACGCCGCCGGCAAGATGAGCGAAGAGGACCTGCGCGATCTCGAGAACCACGCCTGCCCGGGCGCAGGCGCCTGTGGCGGCCAGTTCACCGCCAACACCATGGCGATGGCGATGGAGTTCATCGGCCTCTCGCCGCTCGGATCCGCCTCGCCGCCCGCCGTCGACCCGCGCAAGCAGGACGTTGGCCGCAGTGCCGGTGAGCTGATCATCGATGTGGTCCGGCGCGGCGTGCGCCCGCGCGACATTCTCACGCGCGAGGCATTCGAAAACGCGATCGCGGGCGTGGCCGCCAGCGGTGGCTCGACCAACTCGGTGCTGCACCTGATCGCACTGGCGCGAGAGACCGGGGTGCGGCTGACGATCGACGACTTCGACGAAATCTCCCGGCGGACGCCGCTGATCACCGACCTGATGCCGAGCGGGAAGTACGCCGCCGCCGATCTCGACAAGGCGGGTGGCACGCACATCGTGGCGAAGCGGATGGCCGATGCCGGCTACCTCAATTCGACCGCGATGACGGTGACCGGCAAGACGCTGGTCGAGGAGGCCGCGAGCGCGGTCGAGGTCGAAGATCAGGACGTGATCCACGACTTCGACAACCCGATCAAGGGCTCGGGCGGCATGCACATCCTCAAGGGCAACATCGCGCCGAACGGCTGCGCGGTGAAGCTGTTTGGCTATGAGCCGATGCACTTCCGCGGTCGCGCGCGAGTGTTCGATTCGGAGCCGGCGGCGCACGATGCCGTGCTGCACAACCAGATCGTGCCCGGGGACGTTGTCGTGATTCGGTACGAAGGGCCCAAGGGCGGACCGGGTATGCAGGAGATGCTCGGCATCACCGGTGCGATCGTCGGGCAGGGCTTGGGCGGCGAGGTGGCGCTGATCACCGACGGCCGCTTCAGCGGCGCGACGCGCGGCCTCATGATCGGCCACGTCGCACCGGAGGCGCAGGTCGGCGGCCCGATCGCCGCACTGCGCGAGGGCGACACGATCGTGATCGACATCGAGAACCGGTCGCTCAATGTCGAGCTGTCGAACGACGAGATCGAGGCGCGGCTCAAGGATTGGGAGGCGCCCGCCCTGCGCTACAAGAACGGCGTGATGGCGAAGTACTGCGCGCTCGTGCGCCAGGCCGACCAGGGCGCCACCACGCTGCTGGACAGCGACGACGTCCTGTAGCGCACTCGAAATTCACCAACACAGGCTGCCCCGGGCGCGCAAACGCCCGGGGCGTTCCGTTTTTCGCCCATTTGCGGGTTGCAGCAGTCGTAGGGGAGGAGCTTGCCTCCTCCCGTCCATTTCTGCCGCCGCACGTTCATCGTGGCGTCGGAACAGCGGTCTGCGCGGGCAGGTAGAGGCGCATTCCGGATTTCATATCCTCGATGCGCGACCCTCGCGGGAGCCGGGCGGCGATGATCGTCATCGCGAAGTCGCCCACACAGCCACCGAGATGCATCGCCGCCGGCACCACCAGCCAGCCGGCTGGCAACGCGGCGATCGCGACCGCCGTCCCGAGGCCGATCACCACCGCCGGTGCCAGCGCGATGACGATGAACTGCGCTCTGGTGAATCTGGTGCCAGGCGACGTGCAGTAGAGGGCCGGCATCACCTTGCCGATCATGATCGCCCCGTACTCGGGCTTTCCGCCGAATGCGGCGATGGCGATCCCGTGGACGCCTTCGTGCAGGATCATCAGGACCAGCACCACGGCGAGGAGCAGCACATCCCAGATATCGAAGGTTGCACTGGTTGTGCCGGTCGCGACAGCCCAGATCCCGCCGTAAATGAACAGCCCTGCGAACAGGATCACGATTCCGGCGAGGTTCATTATCGTGATCGTGCGGCCGGCCGGCACCCACTCGCGAACGGTGTACTGGTTCATCTGCATCCTTGCTGGTCCTCTACATCGCCGCGACGATGTACAGCAGCAAAATCACGATCAGCGCGACCGCGCAGGCCATCGTCACGATCTCGGTCGCGTCGAGCTGGTCGTCCGTGTGGTGCTCGTTGTCCATGTGCGCTCACCTCAGTCCAGGAGAATCTGGCTGTTTCGATCTCGGCGAC
>CBFGRG010000096.1:0-9028 GCA_965651105.1 uncultured bacterium
TAGGGGATAACCAGCGTGACCGCCAGCTTCAGCATTGAAGTCTCCGGGACGAACGGGCGCGGCACCGCCCGATGCGACTCCTGTCATTCAGGATAGCGTACCGGCGGTGGGCGCTTGGTTCGTCTCGGGCACGGCTTCTCTTCAGCCGGGAGGCGGACGTTCCTGGCGCCCGAAGAGCCGGGGGACGCGGCGACTTGCACGCGCACCCTTAGCACGATCTCGCCTCGGTGCGCAGCGAGCAATGTCGCCTGGTCAAAACGGATTCAGCGAAGGCGCCATTGGCGGCGCGGTGTGTTGGCGGGAATCGCACCGGCAGCGCCGCCAAGACGCCGCTACCTCCAGTCCGCGGGAGCTGCCTATCAATTCTCACTCAGGCGTCGTCCTGCGCCTTGTCTCCGCCAAGGTAGCGCCAGCGGGTGACCGGGTCGGTGATTGCTCGGGCCCAGGTCGCCAGCAGGTTCAGCGACAGCGCCGTGAACAGGATGATCACCCCGGGAAAGGTCACCAGCCACCATGCGGTGGTGACGTACGACCGACCCTGAGCCAGCATCAGGCCCCACGACGACTGCGGCGGTTGGATCCCGAGGCCGAGGAAGCTCAGCGACGCCTCGGTCAGGATCATCGTCGCGACCTCCAGCGTCACCAGCACCAGCAACGGCGAGAGCAGGTTCGGCAGGACGTGGCGGAAGAGAATTCGCCGGTCGGAGCAACCGACCGTCTGCGCCGCCTCGACGAAGACCTCCTCGCGGAGCGACAGCACGAGGCTGCGCGTCACCCGGGCGAACACCATCCAGCGCGTCACCGCAAGCACGAGGATGACTTTCCACATGCCCGCGCCGAGCACGTAGAGCACCAGCAGCGCGGTCATCAGCGAGGGGAAGCCCATCTGGATGTCGACAAAGCGCATGATCAGGTCGTCGACCCACCCGCGGTAGTAGCCGGCCATGAGGCCGAGGACGACGCCGACGATGCCCGAAAACAGGGCGCCGATCACGCCGACCGCCAGGGAGACGCGCGCGCCGAAGAGCAGGCGACTGAGCAGGTCGCGGCCGAGCTGGTCGGTGCCGAGCAGGTGCGGAATCGCGCCGCCGTCTTCAGCCTCGGTCATCGGTGGCTGGTTGCGCAGCATCAGGCTCTGCGCTTCAGGATCGAACGGCGCCACGAGTGGCGCGAACACGGCGCAGAAGATCAATACGACAAGGAAGATGAGGGCGGCGAAGGTCGGCAGGTCCTGACGCAGCGCGCGGCTATAGAGCCGCAGGTTGCTGGACGACCGGCGAGGCTCGGGGAGCGAGCTGGATGTGGTGGCGGTGGATACGCTGCTCATGAGTACCGTACCCGTGGGTCGAGAAGGGCGTAGGTCAGGTCGACCAGCAGGTTGACCGTCACGATCATCACGGCAATTGTCAATACCGACGCCTCGATCAGCGGCAGGTCGCGCCGCTCGATCGCCTGGATCAACAGGATGCCGACACCAGGCCAGCCGAACAGCGTCTCGATCACGACGGCGCCGTTCAGCAACGCGGCGGCCTCATCGCCGCCGAGCGTGATCACCGGGATGAAGGCGTTCTTGAGCGCGTGGGCGGTCACGACGGTGCGCTCCCTGAGCCCCTTCGCGCGTGCGGTGACCATGTACTGCTTGGACATCTCGTCCAGCATTGCCGAGCGGACCACCTGGCTGATGCGTCCCATCGGACGCAGCGACAGCGCGATCGCCGGCAGCACGACGTACTGGAGCCCGCCGTATCCCGAGGTCGGGAGCCAGCCGAGCTGGACGGCGAAGAAGAGGATCAGCATCAGGCCGATCCAGAAATCGGCGGTGGAAACGCCACCGAGCGAGACGATGGTGACGATCCGGTCCCAGATCGAGCGGGGACGCACGGCCGAGATAATGCCGAGCAGCACCGCCAGCGGGAACGCGATCACGAGCGTGACACCGGCGAGATAGAGCGTCGCCGGAACGCGTTCGAGCACAATCGGCAGGGCCGGGACGCGCTGCCAGAGCGAGTCGCCGAAATCACCCCGCGCGAGGTCGGAGATGAAGCGGCCGAACTGGACATGCATGGGGTCGTTGAGCCCCATCGACTCGCGCAGCGCCTGAACCTGCTCCTCCGTCGCTTCCGGGCGCAGCATGAGACGCGCCGGATCGCCGAGCATGTGCGTCACAAAGAAGACGACGATGACCAGGCCGATCAGGATGAAGATGGAGTGCAGGAGCCGGCGGAGAAGATAACGGGTAATGGTATCGACCTCCTGATCCTGGGGCGTGTCGAGGCCGGCGCCATCCCGCAGGACAGCGCCGGCCGGTGATTCCGAACGGACGGATCAGTCGAGCGTCATTTCCTTGACGAGCATGAAGCCGTCCAGCCGCGGTGTCCAGTGAAGCTCGGCCGCGAGCCCGTAGTTGAGCGGCATGTGGATGATGGGGATCGACCCGTAGTCCTCGTAGTACATCCGGGTGACGTCGGCCAGCGCGTTCTGGCGCTCCTCGCCGGTCAGCGGGATCGCGGCGTCGAGCGCCTCGTCCAGCTCGGGATCGCAGTAGGTCGAAGAGCCACCGTCGCAGCTGTAGTAGGCCTGCGCCGTGCTGCTGACGTCCATGATCTCGTTGCCATGCGGGTTGGTGCCGATCCAGCCGCGATCCTCCGGCACGTCGTGGTAGTTGAGGTCGTACTGCTCGTTGTACTGGGCGATCTCGATGACTTCGCTGTCGGCGGTGAGGCCGATCTGGTTGAGCTGGTTCGCGACGTACTCGGCAAACTCGTCGTTGCGCAGGTAGATGCCCTGGCGGGTGACGACGTGGATCGGCGCCGCGATGTCGACGCCATCGGCGGCGGCTTCCTCGATGAGCTGGGCCGCGTGCTCCATGTCGTAAGGGTAGGGCTCCAGGTCAGGGTTGTAGCCGGTGGCCGACGGCCCGACCAGCTGGGAGGCCGGCTCGCCGCCGCCGAAGAGCTGATCGGCGATGCCCTGCTTGTCGATCGCCTCGCCGATCGCCTGGCGAACCCGGACGTCGCTCATGGCCGGGTGCATGGTGTCGAGGCGCAGGAAGATCGTCTCGACACTCGGCGCGGTCAGCGGCTGCGGCGTGGTGGCGTTGTCCTCAGGCGAGAGGAACCGGGCGAATTGCGCCTCGCCGGTCACGACCATCGACGCGCGGACCGCCGACTCTTCACGGAAGACGTACTCGACCTCCTGGATCGTCACCGCGCCGTAGGCGTCATCGGCGGTGTGGCCCCACCAGTCGGGATTGGCCTCCAGCAGGATGCTCTGGCCGCGATTCCACTCGAGGAACCGGTACGGGCCGGTGCCGATCGGGTTGTCGGGCAGCGTCTCCGGCTCGTTCTGGACCTGCGTCATGCTCGGAATGGGGGAGAAGTAGAGGCGCGACGGCAGGATTGGGTCCGGGGCCTCGGTGACGACATCGATCGTGTAGTCGTCAACGACCTTGGCCTCCATGTCCGGGCCGACGTACTGGTAGATCTGGAAGTTGTTCTCCGGCGACCAGGTGTAGTTGATGCCGAAGGCGGCCACCTCGGCGTTGAATTCCTCGCCGTTGTGGAATGTCACGCCCTCGCGGAGCGTGAATCGCCAGGTGACGTCGTCGGTCTGCTCCCAGGCCGTGGCCAGCTCGCCGACCAGCTCGTTGGTTTCGGGGTCGCGGTTGAGCAGCGCTTCCTGGACGTTGCGGATGACCGGGTGGCCGTCCGTGCTGTAGGCGCGCCAGTTCTCGAGCGTGTCCGGCTCGACCGACATGGCCAGCACAACCCGGCCCGATGGCTCCTCCTGTGCCGCGGCGGGGAGCCCCCCGAGCATCGTCGAGACCGCAGGGATCGAGATACCCAGTGCGGCGGCGCGGGCGATGAGTTGTCGCCGGTTGTAGCCTTTGCGGGCCGCTTCTTCCATCAGGGCTTCGAGTTGCGAGCGATCGGTCGATGTCATCCTGCATTCCCTTCCATGACAGGGTGAATCTCTTCGCGATGCATATCGCGTCGCGCCGCCAGCGACCTGCTGGCTCTCTTTCTCACTGCGCGCGCATCAGCGGGCTCGCAGTCTGGTCTTGTGACCTCGTGCATGCATGAAACTCTACTGATGCCCGTGTGTCAACGTCCAAATGCCGTGCGCTGGTCAGTTCCTTCGATCAGTTTCCCGTGACCGCGCCGAGCAGCGGCTCGCCAGTCGCGAGCCGGCGCAGGTTTTCGTTGATCCTGGCCCACCGGTGCGCGAAGGTGCCGTGCGTCCAGCCCGCGATGTGCGGCGTGAGGATCACGTTATCGAGCTCGTGGAAGGGCCGGGTCGACGGCGCGCCATGGACCTTGTCGTCCGGATACCGATACCAGACGTCGAGCGCCGCCCCGGCGATGCTTCGCGCCGCGAGCGCCTCGTAGAGGGCATCTTCATCGATAACCGGGCCGCGCGCGACATTGATCAGGAACGCATCCCGTTTCATCGTCGCAAGCTCGTCGGAGCCGAGGAGCCCGGTCGTCGCCGGACCCAGCGGCACGGCGACCACGACGATATCCGCGTTGGCGAGTACGCGGTCGAGCTCGTCGAGCCCGACCACCTTCTCGATGCCGAGGGCGGCGGCGCGGTCGGGGCTGGGCGTTCTTGTCGCGACGATCACGGGCATGCCGAAGATTTCGGCGCGGCGGGCGACCTCGGCGCCGATTTGTCCGAGACCGATGATGCCGAGCGTGCGGCCGTGGAGGTCTCGCTGGGGGCCGGAGGCGCGATCGCTCCAGTCGAATTGCCGGAAACGGCGGTCCATGTTGAGCAGGTCGCGGTTGAGCGCGAGCATCGTCATGAAGACGTACTCGGCGATGCTGGTCTCATGGCCGTAGACGTTGCAGACGGTCGCGCCTGACGGTACGGCGTCGAAGTCGATCTCGTTCGTGCCCGCGCCGGGGGTGTGGATGAGCCTCAGGCGCGGCGCATTGGCGGCCATCGCGGCGGTGAAGCGGCGCGAGATGAGCGCATCGGCGTCGGCCAGCAGCGGGGCGATCTGATCGTCGGCGATACCGGCCGCCGGGATCAATTCGACCGGCGTCGTGACGGCGCGGCGAAAACCGTCCTCGGTCTGGAACTCGCCGAGAACGACGCGGAGGGGACGGTTGGGGTCGGGTTGAGTCATGAGATTCTCCTGATGAGCGAGCGATGGCGTAGCAGCGACTTGGCGGCGCACCCAACGTGCCGGGAATCATGGGCGACAGCCGCCAATGTCGCTTTGTCCGATCTCCCGCGTCGCCGGGCGACATTGCCCGCTGCATACCCTGACTTCGTCTGATGGTTGGGTGCGCGGACGAGTCGCCGCTACTGTCACCCAACCGTCGATTCACGGACGCGGGCGTCGTCTCGGCTGGTCACCTCCGGGAGAAGTGCCGTGCCCAGGCCCGGACCTTCCGGCGGCAGGGCGTGGCCATCCTCGATGACGATGTTATTGGTCACGAGGTCCGGGTAGAACGTTCGGATAAAGGCACGGACAGTTTCCTGGTAGATCGTGTTGGGTGCGTTGTATGCGAGATGCAGCCCGGCGAAGAGGTTGATCGGGCCGGCGCAGTCGTGGAAGGTCACCGGCCGCCGGTACGTCTCCGCCATGTGCCCGATCTTGCGCGCCTCGCTGATGCCGCCGCACCAGGCGGGGTCGACCATCACGATATCGGCGACGCCGGCCTCGAGCACCGGGCGGTAGGCATAGCGGGTCTGGAGCATTTCGCTGACGAGCATCGGCGTGCGGGTGTCGCGGTGCAGCTCCTCCAGCGCTTCAATGTTGTCGGGCGGGATCAGGTCCTCGATCCAGAGCGGCTCGAACTCCTCGACCGCCTGGGCGATGCGCCGTGCCGCGGGAAGCGACCACATGCCGTGCCCTTCGACCATGATCTCCATCTGGTTGCCGACGGCGGCGCGAATCTTCCGGAACGGTTCCAGCCCCCGATCCAGCTCCGGCAAGCCAATGCGCGTTCCCTTCGTCGCCGCGGCGAAGGGGTCGAACGGCCAGATCTTCATGCCGCGGATGCCTTCGCTCAACAGCTCCTGGGCAAGCTCATCGGCCCGATGGGTGAAGGCGTCGAGATCCTCGAAGGCGCCGTGGCTGCCGCGTCCGGCGGTGCGGTCGAGCTGTCGGGCATACACCGGCCCGGCGCAGGTGTTGTAGATCGGTACGCGGTCGTGGCTGGCACCGCCGAGGAGCTGGTAGATCGGCTGACCGGTGGCCTGGCCGAAAATGTCCCAGAGGGCCATGTCGATCGCGGAGAGCGCGCGCATTTCGACGCCGAGCACCCCGCAGCGCAGCCCGAGCTCGTAGATCGCGCGCCAGTGGCGGTCGATCTGGAGTGGGTCGGCGCCGAGCAGCAGCGGTGCGGCGTAGTCGTGGATGAACCCTTCGAGGGCGGCGGGGGCGTACTTGGTCTCGCCGTGCCCGACCAGACCCTCGTCGGTGTGCAGGCGAACGAAGAACAGGGTGGCGTGCTCGGCGAGATGAATCGTTTCGATGCGTGTCAGTTTCATGCCTGCTCCGTGGGTGCGGTGTGGTTTACGGCCCTGTGGGCCGTTGCTATGCTGCCAGCGAACGCGATGCTCGTAAACCTCGTAAACAGGCAAGGACGGGAACACCAGATGTCCGACTATCCACCGCTGAAGCCAGATACGCTCGACCTGCTGCGCCAGGCGAGCACCGCGACGGTCACCACGCAGCTCTTTCAGCGCGGCCTGCGCAACATGTTCCTCAACGGGCTGGCCCCGCTCAACCCGGATTGCGCTCGCTTCGTGGGTGAGGCGTTCACGCTGCGCAACATCCCGATGCGCGAGGATCTCGATACGCTCGATATCTTCAAGAATCCGGAAACGCCGCAGCGCAAGGCGGTTGAGACGATCGGACCCGGCCAGGTGCTGGTGCAGGATTGTCGCGGCGACACTCGCGCGGCATCGGGCGGTAACATCCTCACCACCCGGATGCGCGAGCGCGGCGTCGCCGGAATCGTCTCTGACGGCGCCATGCGAGACTCGCCGGATATTGCGAGGCAGTCGATCCCGGTGTTCGTCAAGGGGCGCTCGGCGACACTCAATCTTGCCGTGCACCACGCGGTCGACATGAACGTGCCGATCGCCTGCGCGGGGGTGCCTGTTTTTCCGGGCGACATCATCATGGGCGACGAGGAGGGCGTGGTCGTCATCCCGCGGCACCTGGCCGATGAGATCGCCGGGCCCGCCGCCGAGCAGGAGGACCTTGAGAAGTTCATCCTTGAGAAGATCGAGGGCGGGGCGGCGCTGCCCGGTACCTACCCTCCCAACGACGAGACCCGCACCGAGTACGAGCGCTGGAAGGCCGCGCGTGAGGGGCAGCCACAATGACGCGACCGTTCCGTTTCGGCGTCCAGAATCGCACGCTCGGCCCGCGTGACGCCTGGCTGGAAACTCTCCGTCGCGTCGAGGCCGCCGGGTTCGACACCTACGTGTTGATGGACCACTTCGTGCGCGGGCTCGACCCGATCGCCGGGCTCGGCGCGGCGGCCACCGCGACAACCACGCTGCGGCTCGGCACCATGGTCGTCTCCAATGATTTTCGACACCCGGCCGTGCTCGCCAAGGCGATGGCCACGGTCGATGTGCTCTCTGGCGGCCGGGTGGAGATCGGCATCGGCGCGGGGTGGCTTCGCGAGGAGTACGACCAGGCGGGCATCCCCTTCGACCGGCCCGGCACGCGGATCGACCGGATGGTCGAGGCCGTCCACCTGATGAAGCGCGCCTTCACCGAGGAGCGCATGACCTTCGAAGGGGAGCACTACCGAACCGAGGCGCTCGACCTCGTGCCGAAGCCGGTGCAGCAGCCATACCCGCCCTTCGTGATCGGCGGCGGGAGCAAGCGCATCCTCTCGGTCGCGGCGCGGGAGGCGAACGTGGTCAACATCACGACGCGAGCGCTGGCGGACGGGTCCAAGGATGTTGCCGACATGACCCCGGAGCGGCTGGACACCAAGATCGGCTGGGTGCGCGACGCCGCCGGGGACCGATTCGACGAGATCGAGCTGGCATCGACGGTGAGCGACGTGATCGTCACCGATGACCGAATGGGCGAGGCGAGCAGGATGGCGGAGTCGTTCGGCGTGACGGCGGAGGACGTCCTTGCGTCGCCGCACGCATTGATCGGGACCGTCGAGCAGATGGCCGAGGATCTGCACGAGCGGCGAGAGCGGTACGGGTTCTCGTGCTTCGTCGTCCGCGAGGGTGACGAGGAGAAAATCGCGCCGATCGTCGCCCGCCTGGCGGGGACATAGCGAGCGCCGAATCTGAAAATCGCCCGTAGTGCCGCCCCTGTGGCGGCTCACGACGAACGGCCGGCACAGGGCCGGCACTACGGACATTTGTGCGCATCGAGGGAGGAACTCGGCACCATGGGAGATCGCATCCGCGCCGGGGAAGCGGCTGTCCGGATTCTGGAACGGCAGGGAGTGAAATACGCGTTCGGCGTCCCGGGTGAGAGCTTTCTCGGCCTGCTCGACGCGCTGCGAGACAGTGATCAAATCCAGCTCATCGGTACCCGTCACGAGGGCGGCGCGGCGTTCATGGCCGAGGCGGTCGGCAAGCTGACCGGCTCCCCCGCGATCGCGATGGGCACGCGCGGCGTCGGCTCTGCCAACCTCACGATCGGCATCCACACCGCCTACCAGGATTCGACGCCGATGATCGCGATGGTTGGTCATGTTGAGACCCCCTATCGCCACCGAGAGGCGCTGCAGGAGGTCGAGCTGGCGCCGTTCCTGGGCGAGATCACGAAGTGGGCGGTCGAGGTGCCGACCGGAGACCGGCTGCCGGACCTGACGAGCGAGGCGTGGCGCCGGAGTGTATCGGGGCGGCCCGGTCCGGTGGCGCTCGCGCTGCGCGGCGACATCCTCGACGAGGAGGTTCCTGCCGAGCTGCCCCAAACCTCGGAGGTGCCCATCGCCGGTGCGGACCGAGAGGGGGTCGAGCGGGCGCTGGAGCTGTTGCGAGCGGCGAAGCGGCCACTGATCATTGCCGGCGGCGGGGTGCTGCG
>CBFGRG010000097.1:0-8940 GCA_965651105.1 uncultured bacterium
GTGCTGCGCACCTGCGCTCAGGATGACACGCGTCTATTGGCGGCGGGAATCGGACGCTGGTGGCCGTCGTATCGGGCGATCGCTGCGCCGTCCCAGCGCAGCGGCGGGGCTTGCTTCACTACACGGGCAGGTATGGCCCGAATGGCGCTGGTCGCGCATGGTGGCGACGCCACGGGGGAGGCAGGCCACCGTTAGACCCCGGCGACACCCGTCATGCCATGGGCATTGCCCCCGCATCGTGGGGGACCCAAGTGTCGTGAACGATGTGGGCAAAGATGAGATTTTGTACCCGGGGTCTGCCTCCCGCCTGCGGGTCGAGGGCATCTGCCCGGTTGATCCCGCTCATGCGTTGGCTGAGATGCTGTCGGTTCCTATTCGCTTTCCTCACCAGCCATCTCGACCGGTTGCCACATCCACGTATCGCCCTCGGCCGCGATCTCGCCGAGGCTCGGGAACGGATCGAAGTGGTTGAAGGTGGCGGTGCCGCCCTCGGTCGCGATTCGCTCGAACAGCATCCGGCGCGTCTCGGTCGTGCGCTCCGGTTCAGTGTCGAAGCTGGCGGTGAATTCCGGATAGGTCACGTGGAGCGGATGCAACGCGGCGTCGCCCAGCACCCAGAGCATGTCGCCCTCGGACTCGACCAGCAGCGCCATGTGGCCCGGCGTGTGTCCCTGCGACGCCACCGAGGTCACCCCCGGCACGATCTCCTCATCGAAGCCGATCAGCTCGATCGCCCCCTCGAGCGGCGCTAGGTTCGCCTCGAACGCGTCGAGGTTTCGCTGGCGGGTGTCAGCGTCCGGGATCAACGCCTCCACCGCGGCCGGATCCGACCAGAAATCCCATTCTTCCTGCGCCATCACGTAGCGGGCGTTGCTGTAGAGCGGGTTGCCGCTGGCGGTGAGGTTGCCGCCGATGTGGTCCGGATGGCCGTGGGTGAGCACCACGACGCTGACCTCGGTTGGCTGGATGCCCTCGCGGCGCAGGTTGTCGATCAGGATGCCGGTTTCCGGCAGACCCGACGGGCCGGAGCCGGTATCGACGAGCACGAGGTCGTCCCCGGTGTCGATCACCGTCGACGTGTGCTGGAGGACGAACGTGGACGGGTCGATACCGGCATCCGCGAGCGCCTGCTGCACGGCGGCCGGGTCGCCACCCATGAACAGGAACGCGTCGGCGCCGGGTGCGGCGTTCGCGCCGTCGCTGACCGAAAGGCAGTTGAACGCGCCGACCTGGAACGAAGAGGATACGCCAGTCATGTCCGGCGATTCCGGCACGGTCGGGGTCGCGGCCGGAGTGGCCTGCGCCAGCGCCCGTACCGGGCTCATCGCGGAGGTGAGGGTCAATGCACCGGCGGCGCCGGCGACGAATCTTCGGCGGTTCGTGGCGAATCGTGAGTATCGCATGGTGTCTGGAACCTCCAGCGTATCGGGCTGCTCGAAACGGATCGAAAGTGCCCCATTTTGCGCCCGCAATCACCATGCCGCCGCACGATCACCCCACCGTGACCCGGTAGACCCCGCCATTGAGATCGCAGAGGTAGAGCGTGCCATCGTTGCCGACACCGAACGACGAGATCGACAACCCGGTTTCGATCGGCACGCCCGCCGTCCACGATCCATCGTCACCCTGCGTCGCGACCCAGACGAGACCAGAGCAGTAGTCACCGTAGATATACGTTCTCTCGTCGAGGAAATATCCGCCCGTGATCGAGCAGCCGCCCTCGCTGTGGGTGTATTCGAGCGACGGCATCACCTTGTCCGTGGGATCGCACGGCTCGCTGTAGCAATTCGAGCCCTCGAACTGGACCCAGCCGAGGTTGGCCCCGGAGGCTTCGGCGAGGGGCAGGATCGTCACCTCCTCGATCTCGCTCTGGCCGACATCGGCGACGGCGATCATTGTGCCGGACGGATCGAACGCGAATCGCCACGGGTTGCGCAGGCCGTACATCCAGATCTCCGGCTGCGCGTCCGGGTTTCCGACGAAGGGGTTGTCGACCGGCGCGACGTAGCCGGCTTCCTCGCCGAACCCCTCGGGATTGACGTCGATCCGGAGGATTTTCCCGAGCCAGGTGTCGAGTCGCTGGGCGTTGCCCTGAGGGTCGCCCTGGGAGCCGCCGTCACCGAAGCCGATATAGAGCATGTCGTCCGGGCCGAACCTGATGAGCCCACCGTTGTGGTTGGGGTAGGGCTGATCCTGGGTCAGCACGATCCGCTCGCTGGCCGGGTCGGCTGCGAGACCGTCCTCGGCGACCTCGAACCGGCTGATTACCGAATTGCCGTCGAGATCGGTGTAGGAGACGTAGACGAAGCTGCCCATATGGCTCTCAGGCGGGAAGGCGACACTGAGGAGGCCCTGCTCGGACGACTGGGAGCCGACCCGGTCGGTGAGGTCGAGAAACGGTTGCGGCGCCGGATCGGCGGCCGCGTCCGGAATCACCAGCACCACGCCCGGCTGCTCGACGATGAAGAGGCGCTGATCGCCGGCGCTGGCGACAAAGGTCGGCTGGTCGACCTCGTCCAGCCACGGCTCGACCGAGACGGCGGGACCCTGCGCGGTGACGGGCACGCTGAGTCCCGCGCTGGCGAGGAGCGCAATCAGGGCTGTGAAGATGAAGGCGAGGCGCGGGCGCATGGGCAAGCTCCGGAGGGCGGGGCGATCGATCGTGATGCCTTGATTCTACCGATCCTTTCGAGCGTCAGTCTCGCCATCAACAATCCGGGGCCGGCTACGGGCTCGCGACGAAGCTGCCCTGCACGAGCGTCGCATCCTCCACCGGCTCGCCGTCGACGACGGCAGACGCGAACGCCAGGGGGATCCCGTTGGATTCGATGTCGAGGACCTCCGGCGAGTCCTGCACGTGAATGTGGAGGTGTGGCTCCGACGTGTTGCCCGAGTTGCCGGTCAGCCCGATCAGGTCGCCGGTGCTCACCGTGTCACCGACCTCGGGCCGGACCGAGCCCCGTTGCAGATGCGCGATGAACACGTACTCGTTCTCCGCCGCCTCGATCACGACGTGGTTGCCGGCCGGGGTGGCTCCGGCGCCCCGCTCGCCAGGCGGCAGGTTCGGCTCGATGTCTGGCAGGTCGTTCTCCACCGAAACCACGGTGCCACTCGCCGGCGCGTAGACAGGCTGACCCCATGCCCAGTAGTCCTCGTTGCGGGCGCCCTCTCCACGGTAGGTCGCGCCATCCTTCCAGATCACAAGATCGTAGGCGTGGCGCTGGGACGAGGTTGCCGCGTGATAGTTGAGGAGCTCGGTTTCGCCGCCCCAGAAGACCCACCAGAGCCCCTCGAAGGGGAGGTGATAGCTCGCCTGCGCCTCCGGGGCGTTCGGGGCAGCCGGTGGAGTCGGAATGGCCGGCAGGATTTGCAGTGCGTTCACCTGTCCCGCATCCACATCGATGCCCGCCGAGACGCGAAGCAGGTGGTCGCCCCAGGTGAAATCCGCGCGGTGGGAATTATTAACGCCACCGTGCGCCAGCACGCTCTCGCCCACCAACTCGCCGATGGGGCGCTCCGGCAGGTAGGCCACCTGGCTCAGCTCGTGACCCTCGACCCCGAATGCGGGGAAGTCGAGCGCCGCGGTGAGGTTCCCGTCGGCATCCGTGCCGAACACGATACTCAGCTCCGTCTCCTCCGGCTGGATCGCGCCGCTGAATCGTCCCGAGGGGAGCTCGCCGTCCTGTGGCTCCTCGGCCGTGAGCGAGAATGCCGGGCCGCCACTTACCGGGCCGAACACCACGAGGCCGCTGATCTCGCTGTCGTTCCACTGGCCGAAGAAGTGGATCTGCTCCTCGGCGAAGACCATCTGGAGCTGGTTCGTTGTGTAGGAAGCGATCACGTCCGGGATCGTGCTTCCCTGGAACGCGTCCACGACCTCCGGGGTGACGAGATCGACCAGCGCTTCGTGGTCGCCGGCTACGACGGCATCGATGACCGGCTCGCTCACGGCGCGAATCTCCGCGACCAGGTCGGCGTGAAGCGCCATCTGCGCCTCGGGATCGTCGATCACCGGGCCGGCCGCGATCGGGGATGCCGCCGGGCTGGCTGCCGGCGTCGCATCGCTCGGCAGCGCCGCCGGGGTGATGAAGAAGCCGGAGATCAGGCCGGTTCCCGGATCGACGGCGATCGAGATCATCACGCCGTCGCCGGATTCCGACCGAAAGAGGCCGATGAACTCGCTGGTCTCGGTCGATTGGTCCTCGACCAACTCGATCGGGCCGAGCTGGGTGGTGAGCTGCTGGATCGTGGCGATGAATTCGTCTGGTGGAACGACGGCTCGAAAGGTCTCATCGAAGCGCGCTTCGACATCGGCGACGGTGAGGTCGGCCGCGCCACCATCGAACATCGCCACCACCCAGGCGACATGGTCGGCCAGCGCGGATTCGATATCGACGGGCGTGGCAGGCTGCGCGAGCGCGCGGGCCGGCGGCACGGCAAGGGCGGAAATCAGGAGGGTCCGGCGGGTGAGAGACATGATCGTCCTTTCACGTTGAGAGGCAATCAAGCAATTACCCTGCCAGACGTATGTGTCCTGTTTGTGTCGCGGCAGCTGCCAGGGAAGTCGCCGCTGCCGTGGATGCCTTCGTCGGTTCGTATCTGTCTCAGCAATCGCCGGGCTTGTCGTAGTTCGCAAGACAGCCGAAGACTGGCGCGAGTACGGCACCGGGCGCGTCGGCGGAAACGACCCGCCGTTGGTCGTTGAACCCCGCGGTGACGAAGAAGACACGGCCGTCGTTGCGCTCCAGCACCCAGGCGGAGCTGACCACGCCGGCCTCGAATCCGTTCTTGACGCCGGCGCGCGGCCAGGTGGCGATGTCGCCGATGCCACCGCGATTGCCGACCAGGATATCGCGCACCGGCTCCAGGCCCGGCTGGGCGCCCATCGTCCAGAGCCCGACCATCACACGGCAGAGGTCCTTTGCCGAGGCGAACCACTCGACGCCGTCAATCGCCATCGGCCCGCTCCACTGACCCCAGCCGCCGTCCGGGTTGATCCGCCGGCCGTCGAACTCCGAGGTCAACAGCTCGAGCTGTTCCTCGTCCGAGGCGGCCATGTAGCGGGCGATCCAGTCGGCCGGCTGCCACATCTTGATCGCGAAGAGCTCGCGGGTCAGCAGCAGCGGCTGGTTGACCTCCGGGTCGGCGTGACCGAAGGCGGCAAAGGCGCGCTCGACATTTTCGCGGCCAAGCCGGCCGATGAGGTGGTCGGTGGCGGTGTTGTCGCTTTGCCAGATCATCGCTTCGGCGAGGCGGAGCACGGGCACCTGCTGCCCGGCAGGCACCCAGGCGTAGTCGCCGGAGGGCATCGAGCGGAGGTTCTCGGTGAGGGTGACCGGCTCATCCCAGGCCATCTCACCGGCCTGGACCTGCCGGGCGAGCTCGCCGAGCACGTAGAGCTTGAAAACAGAGGCAATAGCGAGCTGGTCACTGGCGTTGACGGCATGAATGGGACGGCAGTTGTTGCCGGCGAACTCGGCGACGAGGAGGTTGTTGTCCGGAGCGATCTGCCCGACCTGCTGATCGATCCTGGTCCAGCTGAAGCTGGGCGCGGCTTCGCCGAGCTGTGGCGCGATCAGGATGATGACGGTCATGAAGGCGATCGCAGCGACGAGCAGGCGCGGGACGGTGTGGTTGGATCGCTGGGTGTGACGCATGGAACGACTCCGCCGGGCAGGAACGGTGGGATCGCGGCGACCCCTGTTGCGACGGCACCTGTATGTACAGTGTGTCCGTACACTCTATGCTACGCGGAGGCCTCGACCAACGACAAGATGTGCCCGGAAGTCATGGGAAGGAGGCGATGAAAACGCCCGAGACCTTGGCCGAGCGTTCGGCGAGCATGACGACAGCGACTCGCTGGTGCGATCGCTCGCGCACAATAATCCTGGTCATGTGATTACGACAATGTCACGCGGATACAGATTCCCGACCGCAGGCCGGATGTGCTATCCGGGCCGGGCGGTTGGTAGCCCCGCACCTCGTGTGCGGGTTCCGCGCCGTCGCGACACGTCGCGGCCGGTCATCGACCGACGGGATCGACCTCACATCACACGAGTTCCGTATCGGTACCTATCGCATTCGTAGATGTGAAACGATCCTGGCCGGCGTGGGCGACGCTCACCCGGAGAACAATTCCAGGTCTACGGGTGGGTTGCCGCCAACGGGGCGGCCTGAAGCACCTCGGTCGCGACCTTGTCGGCGGCGCGCTCGCCCGAGGCGATGCAGTCGGGCAGTCCGACACCACGGAACATGTTCCCCGCCACCGCCAGGCCCGGCAGGCGCGACATCGCGGCCTCGATCACCTCGACCCGTTCCAGATGCCCCAGCGCGTACTGCGGCATGCCGCTATCCCACCGGAAGACCTTCACCAGCTCCGGCTCGGCCGCGATGCCCAGCACCTCGTCCAGCTCCCGCCGGACGATCGCCACCAGCTGGTCGTCCGGACGCTCCAGCAGCTCCTGCTGCCCGGCGCGACCGACGAAGGCGCGGACCAGCGCCTTCCCCTCCGGGGCGCGGCCGGCCCATTTCGACGAGAGCCAGGTCATCGCCATCACCGCGCGCTTTTCCGAGCGTGGCACGACGTACCCGAAGCCCTGCAATCGCTCTTCGACCGCGGGATCGTCGAACCCCAATGCGACGATGCCGCTGGAAACGTGCGGGATCGTCGCCAGCGCCTGCGCGGCAGCCCGGTCGACCCCGTCCAGCAGCGGCGCGGCGGCCCACGCCTGCGTCGCGACGATCAGGCCGTCGACCCGCATCGTTTCCGGACCTCGGTCGCGGTCGATCGTCGCACGATACCCGGTTTCGCATCGCTCCAGCAGCGAGACGGCCGCGCCGAGCTGGATCTCGCCACCGCGATCCCGGATATCGGCCGCCAGCGCGTCGACCAGCTCGCGGAGGCCGTTCCTGAAAGTGATGAACCCGGGCCGGACACCATTCGCCGCCGGCTGCGCCTTCGCCCGCTGTGCCAGCACGCCCTTGATAAGGCCACCGTGCTCGCGCTCGGCCTGCCGAAGCTGCGGGAAGGTTGCCTGGATCGACAGCGCCGAGCCGTCGCCGGCGTAGATGCCGGCCATCAGCGGCTCGATCAGGTTGGCGTAGACCTCGCCGCCGAGACGGCGCGTCATGAACGCCTCCAGCGACTCGTCCTCGTCGTCGCGGCGCGGCCGGCGCACGAAGTCGCCGAGCATCCGCACCTTGCCGAGCGGTGAGATCAGCGACGACTGCGCCAGCGGCTTGAGTTTCGTCGGCACCAGCCCGGTCAGCCCCTCGGGAATGCGGTGCAGCCTGCCCCGGCGCAGCACGAACGAGCGGCGGTTCCTCTCGGTCGGGCCGATCAGGCGGTCGTCCAGGCCCAGCTCGCGGGCCAGGCCGATGCCGCGCGGCTTGCTGCCCAGCATCGAATCCGGCCCGCCCTCGAGCGTGTACCCCCCGGTGTCGACGGTGAGGATCTTGCCGCCGAGGCGATCCTCGCGCTCGACGAGGGTAACGGCCGTCCCCGGGTGCTGCTTCAGCAGCCGGTGGGCCGCCGCCAGGCCGCTGATGCCGCCGCCGATGACGAGGATGTGCTTGCCCATGGTGGTTCCTGTGAACGGCCGACCCTGGGTCGGCGCGACGATCGTGCTACGCCTCCAGCCAACCGGCGTCGGTAGCGCGGCCGCGCGCGACCTGGGCCAACCCGGCGAGCATCTGGGGATGGTCGTTGAGCATCTCGATCCGCTCGAGGTGCACGCCGAGCTTCTCGGCCAGCTCCTGGTATTCGATGTCGATGTCGAACAGGATCTCGACGTGCTCGCAAACAAAGCCGATCGGGCAGATGAGGATGTTCGTCTTCCCCTCGCCGTGCAGCTTCTCGATCACCTCGCCGGCGTCCGGTCCCAGCCACGGATCGGCGGTCATCGCCGCGCTCTGGTAGGCAAAGTGCGTCTCCTGTCCCGGCAGGTTCTCGGCCAGCGCGTCGACGGTGGCAAGAAGCTCGTCGGGGTAGGGGTCGCCGTATTCGAGAATGCGCTCCGGCAGGCTGTGGGCGGTGAAGATGATCGGCACGTCGCGTCGCGCCTCGGCCGGGAACTTCTCCAGCGCGTCGGCAATGCGATCGTGGAGCGCGGTGAGATAGCCGGGGTTGAGGTTCCAGCTATTGACCGGCGCCAGCTCGATACCGGACTCGGCCTCCTCGGCGCGCTTGAAGTAGGCGCCGATGCTCATCGACGAGTAGTGCGGCGCCATCACCATCGCGACGGTCTTCTCGACGCCGGCCTCGCGCATCTCGGCGAGAACATCCTTGATGAACGGATGCCAGTGGCGCATCGCCACCCACACCTTCCAGCGCTCGCCCTCACTGGCGAGGTCGTTCAGCGCCTGCTCGATGCCGGCAGCTTCGGCGCGGGTCAGCTCGAGAATCGGCGAGCGGCCGCCGATCTGGCGGTAGCGGTCCGTGATCTCCGCGACGATCTCGTCGGATGTGGGGCGGTAGTTGCGGACGTCGAGCAGGTAGGGACGGACGTCTTCGAGCTTGTCGGGGCCGCCGTAGGCCATAATCAGGAGGTGATGCGTCGCGTCGGACGGCGCGACGGAGTCGTGCGACATTGAGTGAGGAACCTTTCCGGGACGGGCCGCCGGGATGGCGGCAATCGCGACAGACAGCAGTCAACCGACTTCAGGGGTACCACATTTTCGGACGAGGGTGTGTCGGGGGACTCCCGGCAAACGTGCCAGCGATTGATCGGAGACACGATGGAGCGAATCACCAGGAGCGATTGGGCACGGATTTTCCGGCGACAGGATATCTCGGCCCTGATGTTCGTGCTGTTCCTGTCGCTGGCGATAGTGGCGATTCTCGCCGTCGTGCTGTTCTGAGAAGCGTGCGTCGGAGGTCCTGGCGGGGCCGCGATGGTGTTTGGAGATGCAGGCCTACCCGATCCACACGCACCATTCTGA
>CBFGRG010000098.1:0-8903 GCA_965651105.1 uncultured bacterium
GCGTCGGCGTGAGCCGGAAGACCCACTCGCCCTCGACACCATTGCGGCGGCCAAACTCCTCGGCGCGATCCTCGCCCATGTACCGCCGGCCCATCTCCGTCGCCCAGCGGCGGCTGGCGGCGGGATCGCGGTCGATCGTCACCGTCCCCTCGATCATCGCGAACCCGTAGGGCGGGTGGGGCAGGTCGACCGACAGCGCCGCCTGCCCCGTGCGCTCGATATTTCGCACCTTGACCGAATCGTGCCAGCTCGTGAAGACGAAATCCTCGCCATCGATCACGAACCAGATCGGCACGACGTGGGGTCGCCCGTCTGCTCGCACCGTGGCGAGGTGCCCGGTACGAGTCCCTTCCATCACGAACGCGTACAGCTCTTCCTTCGTCATGTTCTCGGGCATCGCCATCTCCTCCGGCGGGCATCGACCGTCGCTTATGCCGCAACGGTAGCACCCGAGGCGCCAGTTCAGGAGGGTGCGCAAGGCTACACAGCAGGTGATCTCACCCCCTCTGCCGGGAAGCGTGGTACGCAGGTTGCGTCCGTGTGACACAGAAGGGCGTGGGCGCGGCAATTCGTTCCCAAATACGCGCCCCCCGATTGGCAACGGCAAGGAGAGCGTCACATGAGCAACAGGGATTCCCGATTCAGCGATTCCAGTCATACCGATACATGGAACGCGGCACAACAGCGGCCGGAATCCGGCTCGGCCGGTGAGAAGGCGCAGAACGCGAAGGACGACGCGCTGCACAAGGCGGCCGGGGCGATGAACCAGGCAGAGCAAAAGGGCCAGGAAGCCCGCGAAAAGGCGGAGCAGATGGCCGGCAAGGCCGGGCAGCGCGCTGACGAGGGCATGCACAAGGCCGCCGATACGATGGACCAGGCGGCGGACAAGCTCCGCCAGCGTGGCGGCGAGCAGGGCGGCACCATCGGCCAGGTCGCGGGTACGGCTGCCGACACGCTCGATTCGGCGAGTGGCTACCTGCAAGGCACCGACACGGCCGAGATGATGGATCAGATCGAGGCGTATATCCGCAAGAATCCGATGCAGTCGCTGCTGATCGCGGCCGGGGTTGGTTTCGTCCTCTCGAAGGCGTTCAAGTAGGAACGGTCAACGGCGCAGGGAGAAATCACCATGGACAACAATCGCGCCGTGAACCGGGCGCCCGGCGTCCGTAACGATGCGGCGGCACACGCCGGCACCGGCGAAACGCTCGGCGATACAGTCACCGGCCTGATTCAGGATTTGCAGGAGATCGTCCGCGGCGAGGTGCAGCTCGCGAAGACGGAGATCAAGGAAGACGCCAGCCAGATGGGCAAGGCGCTGGGGATGATCGGCGCCGCCGTGTTCCTGGGGCTGGTGGGCTTCATCTTCCTCATGTGGGGCGTGACCTACCTGCTCAACAAGTCGCTCGAAATGTGGCTTGCCGCCGGCATCGTCGGCCTGGCGCTGCTGATCATCGGCGGAATCGTCGGCATGGTCGGCAAGAACCAGATGCAGGAGGCGAATTTCGTGCCTGAGCAGACGATCGAGTCAGTCAAGGAGGACAAGGAATGGGCAAGTCATCAGATCAACTCCGTGAAGAGATAGATCGGCAACGCGACGACGCGGGCGCGAAGATCGACAACCTGCAGCAACAGGTGGAGAGCCAGATCGAAGGCACCCGCGAGCAGGTGGTGGACACCGCCGAGCAGGTGCGCGATGAGGCGACGGCCATGGTCACCGACTCCGTGGATGCGATGAAGCAGAACATCGAAAACCTCGACATCGAGCGGCATGTACAGGAGCGGCCGCTGGCGTCGGTTGGGGCGGCACTGCTTGGTGGCTTCATCCTCGGCGCGGTGCTCGGAGGCAACGACGATCACCACCGGCAATCGGGTGGCTACAGCGCCGCGGGCAGCATGAGCGGCAACCAGGGCCACAGTGGCCCCGACATGGGCGGCATGATGCACGGCATCCGCAGCGCGGCACAGAAATCGGGTCTGGAAGACACGGTGTCGAACGCCGCCGCGGCGATGATGGGCAGCGTAACGGAGCAGATCAAGGGCATGCTCGACCAGAGCTTCCCTGGCTTCAGCGACAAGCTCGACACCGCCCAGAACAAGCAGGGATCGTTCACCGACAAGGCTCGCGTGACGCAGCGTGAGGCGCAGCAGGCGTAGCGAAAAACCGCACAACGACGTGCGTCACGAGGGGGATGGAGCAGTAACGCTCCATCCCCCTTGTCATGTGCCCTCTGCCCCCGGCCGTGCCGATCAATGTCGTCCGCCTGTGTGCGACTGCAGATCGCCGTCGATCGCTACACCGGCGCGGCGCGGAACTGGGCGTCGTGGAGACGGCGGTAGACACCGCCCCGGGCCAGCAGCTCGTCGTGGGAGCCCTCCTCGGCGATGCCGGTCTCGTCGATCACGATGATCCGGTCGGCGTGCTGGATCGTCGCCAGCCGGTGGGCGATCACCAGCGTGGTCCGCCCAACGGCCAGCTCCGACAGCGACTGCTGGATCGCCTGCTCGGTCGCGGTATCGAGCGCCGAGGTCGCCTCGTCGAGAATGAGGATCGGCGGGTTCTTCAGGAACATCCGCGCGATCGAGAGCCGCTGCTTCTGCCCGCCCGAGAGCTTGACGCCGCGCTCGCCAATGATCGTTTCGAGCCCGTGGGGGAGGTCGGCGATGACGGTGTCGAGCCTCGCCCGCCGGGCAGCGTCGCGAATCTCGTCGTCGGTCGCATCGAGCCGGCCATAGGCGATGTTCTCGCGGATGCTGCCACCGAAAAGGAAGACGTCCTGCTGGACGATGCCGATCTCGCGCCGCAGCGACGCGAGCGTCATCTCGCGAATGTCGATGCCGTCAATCGTGATACGGCCGCCGGTGACGTCGTAGAAACGGGGCAGCAGCGACGAGATCGTCGTCTTGCCCGCGCCGGAGGGGCCGACGAAGGCGACGGTCTGGCCCGGCAGGATCTCGAAGTCGATATCGCGCAGCACAGGGCGGTCGTCCGTGTAGCCGAAGGTAACGTGCTCGTAACGGATGTGGCCGCTCAGGTCGCCGGCGTCGATCGCATCCGGCCGGTCGACGATGTCCGGCTCGACCGACATCAGCTCCTGGTAACGGCGGAACCCGGCGATGCCGCGCGGGTAGAGCTCGATCATCGCGTTGATCTTCTCGACCGGGCGGAAGAAGACGTTCACCAGCAGCAGGAAGCTGACGAACCCACCCTGGGTGAGGCTGCCGTTGAGCACGAACCACGCGCCGGCGACCATGATCACCAGCTGCGTCAGGCGCATGCTGAGGTAGCTCAGCGACATGCTGGCGGCCATGATCCGGTAGGCCTCCAGCTTGGTATTCCGGTACTCCGCGTTCTCCCCGGCGAACAGCTTGCGCTCGTGGTTCTCATTGGCGAACGCCTGGACGACGCGCATGCCGCTGACGTTGCTCTCGATGCGCGCATTGAACTCGCCGACCCGCGCGAACAGGCGACGCCAGGTGCGCGTCATGCGGCCACCGTAGCGGGTGGTGATCCAGGCGGTGATCGGCACGATCACGGCCGTGATGGCAGCCAGCTGCGGATTGACCCAGAACATCACGCCGAGCGCGCCGGCGAAGGTCATCACCGCGATGAACACGTCTTCCGGACCGTGGTGCGCGACCTCGCCGATGTCCTCCAGGTCCTTTGTCACACGGCCGATCAGGTGGCCGGTGCGAGAGTTGTCGTAAAAGCGGAAGCTGAGCTTCTGGAGGTGATCGAAGCTCTTGCGGCGCATCTCGGTCTCGATGTTGATGCCGAGCTTGTGCCCCCAGTAGTTGACGATCACCATCAGCCCGGTGGTGATCAGGTAGATAACCAGCAGCGCGACGGCGGAGGCGGTGATGAGTCCCCAATTCTCGCCGGGCAGGAGGCGGTCGATGAACAGCTGGACGGCGACCGGAAAGGCGAGCTCGAGCAGGGCGACGACGATCGCGCTGCCGAAGTCGAGCGCGAACAACCGCCGGTGGGGACGGTAGTAGGTGAAAAACCGCCGAAGCAACTCGGGCAGCGGGATATGGCGCGATGGAGCATCGGTCAGCGACGAGGTCGAAAGCAAGGTGAGGACTCCGGCGGAGCTGAGGCGCAACACAATACGGCGGTGGCAGGTTCTGCCATCGCTGCTGATCATGATACCCGGAAGTCGGTAGCGCGACCGACCTCCGGGACACATCTCCCTCCAACTGGTTGTGGCGTTGTCGTGACGCTACCCGCTCGACAGGCCGTACCCGTGACCGCGGGATTGGTTCTTCGCGGTTGCATGATGGCGTCCCGACGGACAGGCCCGCGGCGCGCGTTGCGTGGGTGGTGCCTGCGAGCGACAACACCGCCCAGTGCTGGTGACGCCGAAGTGCCGGCTCATGCCCGAATGCGCCCTGGAACGGGCCCACGGTCGGCGGAGCTGTGCTAGCATGCGGGTTCCGGACCTCGCACGAAGCGGGGAAGAAGTACAACGGTGGCGCTCTCGGGGGTCACGCCCAGCTATCCCCGGGCCATAGAGGCAACCAGCGCCACGACCCAGGGAGGGTATGCGATGAAGTCATACGTTCGCCTTTGGTTCGTCATCGCGCTCGCGCTCGTCCCGCTCTGGCAGGGCGGTGGCGCGGTCGCGCAGGACGACGCCCAACCGCTCAAGATCGGCGCACTCCTGCCGTTCAGCGGTGACCTGTCGGACTTCGGCCAGCCGATGTTCAACGGCGTCGAGCTCGCGGTCAACGAGATCAACGAAGCCGGCGGTGTCAACGGCATGCCGATCGAGCTCGTTCGTGGTGACTCGGCAACCTCGCCGCAGCAGTCGGTCGAGGAGGCGCGTCGCCTGGTCGAGGTCGAGGGTGTCAACGCCATCATCGGCCCGGCCGGCAGCGGCTCGACCCTGCAGGTGGTCGAGGCGGTGACCGGCCCGTCCAGCATCCTGCACTTCTCGGCTTCGGCGACCTCGCCGGCGCTGACGATCGCCAACGACAACGACTTCTTCTTCCGGACGACGATCTCCGACGCGGCCCAGGGGGTCGTGCTGGCTGATCTCGCCGTCGAGGAAGGCTACACGTCGGCGTGCACGATGTACGTCAACAACGCCTACGGTCAGGGTCTCTCCGACGTGTTCACCACCGCGTTCGAGGAGCGCGGCGGCACGGTCACCGCGCAGGTGCCGCACGAGCAGGAGCAGGCGTCCTACGCCTCCGAGCTGTCGGCCTGCACCGAGGGCGAGCCCGATGTGCTGGTCGCGATCAGCTACCCGGAGAGCCTCCGGGTTTACGTGCGTGAAGCCCTCGAGGCCGGAACTGTCACGAACTTCCTCTTCTCCGATGGCGGCCGCTCGCCGGAAGCGTTCGCGGAGCTCGGTTGGGACTACTTCCAGGACATGTACGGCACCTCGGCCGGCGCGCCGGAAACCGAGGCGGGCACCGCGTTCGACGCGGCCTACCAGGACGCCTACGGCGATCCGCCGTCGATCCCCTACCTGCGTGAGAGCTACGATGCGGTCTACCTGATCGCGCTGGCGGCCGAGATGGCCGGCTCGACCGATCCCGCGGAGATGCGCGATGCCTTGCGCGATGTCTCCAATGAGCCGGGCGAGGTCGTCAATCCGGGCCCCGAGGGCTGGGAGTCGGCGGTGTCGCTCATTGCTGATGGTCAGGACATCGACTACCAGGGCGCGGCCGGGTCGCTCGACTTCGACGATGCGGGTGACGTGGTCATCGGAACGATCATCACCTGGCAAATCCAGGGTGAGGATATCGTCGTGGTGAGAACCGAAGAGATCGACCTGCGCGCCGAAGCTGGAGCCGCAACACCAGCAAGCTGACGCGGCGGCAACAACGACGTTGCCGTAGAGAAGAGGGGGCGGATTCCCGCGGGAATCCGCCCCCTTGTCGTTCGTCCAGCCGTGCGCGCCGCAGGTGGCGCCGCGCGATTGCCGGTTTCAGCGCGGTGGGGTAGCCCCGGATCTTGTACCCGGGGGATCGCGATAGCGTCACGTTGCGCCAGTCGGGTCAATCGTCGATGCGTCACGCTTGCAGCTGGAAGGTCCGCCTGCGGTGGGACGGACCTTCCACGCTGTTCGCGTTGCTGCGCTCCTCGATCCGGCCTCAGTCGCCGGTGCCCGGCGCGCTTCCCGATTCCGGCTCGCGCTCGCCGCGAGGCAGCGCCCCGCCCATCTGCGCGATCCGCCGGTCGAGCCAGCGCGACACCCGCGCCCGCTCTGGCAGGAGCCCGCGCGGCCTCGCCAGCAGGACGAAGACGATCAGGGCGCCGATCGAAAACTCACGCACGTAGATGATCCGGCTCTGGATCGCGACCGGCAGGTCGTATCCCTGGATTTGGAGCGTGATCGACCACAGTGCCCAGATCACGTAGGCGCCGAGAATCGCCCCGGACGTGCTGCCGCTGCCGCCGACCACGAGCATCGCCCAGAAAATGAAGGTACCGAAGAAGTGGGTGAAGGTCTCCGGCGAGAGCGCGCCCTGCTGGAAGCTGTAGAGCGCACCGCCGACGCCCATCAGCGCGGCGCCGAACACGAACCCCTGGATCTTGAACCAGAAGACGCTCTTGCCGCTGGCGGCGACGACAGCCTCATCCTCCCGGATCGCCCGCAGGACGCGACCCCAGGGTGACCGAAGCGCCAGCTCGACGAGCAGGTAGACCACGCCGAGCGCGGCGAGCACCAGCACGGCGAAGAGGTACTTGTAGTTGCCGTCGCTCACCCAGCCGGCAAGTGGTCGCGGAATGCCGCCGAGCCCCCGGCTGCCGTTGACCAGCCCCTGCTCCTCGATCACGATCCGTCGCATCAGCTCGGCCACGCCGATCAGGGCGATCGCGAGGTAGTCCTCGCGCAGGCGCAGCGTGCTGAGACCGAGCACCAGCGCCAGCAGCGCGCACAGGGCCGCGGCCAGCACGATGGCGACCAGGAACGGCAGCCACGCGCCGCTGTCGAGTCCGGGGAAGAGGTTGAGCGCGTCGCCCCACCCGCCCACGTAGGTGGAAAACTCGCCGTCCGCCGGCTGCTTGGTCACGATCCCGCCCACGTAAGCGCCGAGCATGAAGAACGCGACCACGCCGAAGTTGAAGATGCCGGTGTAGCCCCACTGGATGTTGAGCCCGATGCAGATGATGGCGAAGATTGCCGCCGTCGTCACCGACGGCACCACGAAGCCCGCCACCGAGCCCAGGCTGTGCGTGCGCTCCAGCGGGAGCGCGATGAGCAGAAGCGTCACGATTCCGACGATCGCGATCGTGAGTCGCTGCGAGCGATCGATCATTACGCACGCTCCCCGAAGAGACCGCTTGGGCGGATCAGGATAATAAGGATCAGCACGACGAAGGCGACGGAGGTCTTGTAGCCCGGGCTGATCACGCCGATGGCGACGGTGACCTCGCTGATGACCCCGACGCTGAGACCGCCGATCAGGGCGCCCGCGGGGCTCCCGATGCCACCCATGATCGCCGCCGCGAAGATCGGCAGCAGCAGGACGAAGCCGAGGTCGGGGCTCAGCTGGGATTGCAGCCCGAGCAATACCCCGGCGACGGTGATCAGCGCGCCGCCGACCATCCATGTCCACCGGGTGATATCCGCAACCACGATGCCGCAGACCCGAGCCAGGTCCGGGTTGTTGGCCATGGCGCGCATCGCCCGGCCGGTCCGGGTGCGGTACAGCAGGAGCGCGACCGACGCCGCGAGCACGAGCGCCGCCGCAATGATGAAGAGCTGGTCAGTCACCAGCCGGATCCCTCCCGGCAGGTCGACCGTCTCACGGATACCTGCGGTGTATTTCCGTGGGGTTCCGCCCCACACCAGCAGCATGAGCCCGCGCATCGCGATCGCGACGCCGAGCGAAGCGACCGCGAGCAGCGCCGTGCTGGACGAGCGCCGGTGCAGCGGCCGGTAGACGATCCGATCGATGGCCACGAGCAGCAGCATGATCAGGATGGCCGACAGGAGCAGGGCGAGGATCAGGCCGTAGCCGAACGAGAAGCGCCAGATCGATTCGGTCGCGCCCGGGAGCTGTTCGAGCCGAAGGGGGAACGTCGCGCCGTCGACCACACCGAAGAGCGCGAACAGCGCGAGGTAGGCGCCGAGCATCATCGCGTCGCCATGGGCGAAGTGCGGTGTCCGGGTGATCCCGTAAATGAGCGTCAGCCCGACGGCCGCGAGAGCGTACAGGCTGCCGACGATGAGGCCCACCACGAACTGTTCCGTGTAGGCGACGGCGGCCACCAGCGCGAATCCGATCAGGAGGATCCAGATAACGCGCTCACCGCCGAGCGCCTGCAGTCGCTGAAGTGGCGAGCTGCTGCTGAGGGGCAGCTGACCCCCGGACTGAAACGGTGATCTCAAGCGTCTCTGCATCGCGATCTATTCTCCGAGATACAAGCGGCGAACCTCATCGCTCGCCAGAAGCGACTCGGCCGGACCTTCACCTCGGTTCCTGCCGGCCGCCAGGACATACCCCCGGTGGCTGATCGCGAGCGCCTGGCGCGCGTTCTGCTCGACAAGGAGAATTGCCGTCCCGAGCGCGTTGATTCGCTGGATCGTGGCGAAGACGTCATCGACCATATGCGGCGCCAGGCTCGCCGACGGCTCATCGAGCAGCAACAGTTGAGGATCCAGCATCAGCGCTCGGGCGATGGCCAGCATCTGGCGCTGCCCGCCCGACAGCTTGCCGGCCTGTTCCTGCAGGCGAGTTGTGAGCGCCGGGAAATGCTCCAGGATCGCCTCGATCCGCTCTTCGGCGCCATCCGGCTGCGTGTAAGCGCCCATCAGCAGGTTTTCGCGAACACTGAGCCGCGGAAAGACGTTGTCGGTCTGCGGCACGAACCCGGCCCCGCTGCGAACCATCTGCTCCGGCGCGCGGCCGGTCACGTCGACGTCGCCAAGCGTGATGCGGCC
>CBFGRG010000099.1:0-8866 GCA_965651105.1 uncultured bacterium
GGATGGCCCGGGCGGTTACAGACACCACATTTGGAGGGAAGGGGGAAGATCATTCCGTGGCTGGCGGAGTGATCTCATATGGTGTTGACTCAATAGTACCTGTGCCACAACAGCACAAACGGTCCAAACGGATACGTTCCGAGTTCCATAGGGACCAATCTCGCGACTTCGCGACTACCGTGCAACACCGCCACGGAACCGCAGTATCTGGCCGATCCGGAAGGAGGCGTGTGGTATCTTGTGGGGGATTCCGGACGGTCGTTTCCGGGCGTCTGCCGTGCCTGCAAGAGCGTACGGACACAGCACCCGCGCCACGACCGAACGCAGCCGGATCGTCGCCCGAATGGGAGCCAGGCTCCAGTCGATTCGCGGCGCTCCGATCACAGCACACCAACGCGGGGAGCAGGAATTCCGTGCACATCTTTGGCGAGAACTGGATCGTCGTCATGTTCATGGTGGTGGCAGCATTCGCAATGGGCATGCTGCTGCTGACGCTGAATCAGATCATGGCGCCCTCCCGCCCCACCAAGGCCAAATCGCAGATGTACGAAAGCGGGATGCCCGGCGTCACCCCGGCGCGCGTCCGGTTCACGCCACGCTACTACGTCATCGCCATGCTGTTCGTCGTGTTCGACATCGAAGCCGTGTTCATCTTCCCCTGGGCCGTCAACTTCGACCGGCTCGGTCTCTTTGGCTTCGTCGCGATGACGATCTTCATCTTGCTGCTGCTCGATGGCTACATTTACGCCTGGAAGAAAGGTGCCCTGGAATGGGTCTGATCGACGACCGTTTCGACAAGAACGTCTTCGTCACCTCGCTCGACTTCCTGTTCAACTGGGGTCGGCGCCAGTCGCTCTGGTGGCTGCAATTCGGCCTTGCCTGCTGCGCGATCGAGATGATCTCGGCCTCGATGTCCCGGTGGGACCTGCCTGAGCGGTGGGGCATGCTCTTCCGCGCCTCGCCCCGGCAGGCCGACCTGATGATCATCGCCGGCACCGTCACCAAGAAGATGGCGCCCGTGGTGCGGACGCTGTACGACCAGATGCCCGAGCCGAAGTGGGTCGTCTCGATGGGCTCGTGCGCCAACGTCGGCGGGCCCTACGACACCTACGCAGTGGTGCAGGGCGTGGACCAGGTGATCCCGGTCGACATCTACGTGCCGGGCTGCCCGCCCACTCCGGAGGCGCTCTACTACGGCATCCTCCAGTTGCAGGAGCGCATCATTCGCTACGACACGATGGCGCGCAAACGCGGCACCGATGCCGCCGAACAGCAGCGCGCGGCCGACCGTCAGAGCGCGATGGCCGGCCTGCGCGCCTGACCGACGCCCCGAAGGAGACGACCGTGAGCGACGGTGACAATACCAACCCGCAGGCGCCCAACAATGAAGGCACGACAGGCGCCAGCCCCGCTGACACCCCAACCGGAAGTGACTCGCCGGCTACCGACACCGACCAGCGTTCGTCGAGTGCGCCGCATGTCGAGGCGCTGACCCCGGATTCCTCCGACGGCTCATCTCGCGACGTCTGGTTCGCGGACGACCTCGAGAAGCATCCAGCCGTCGTGCTCCTGCGGGAGACCATGCCCGAGGCGCTCCTCGATGTGATTCGCTTCCGCGACGAGACGACGATCCACGTCCGGCCGGAGGCGTTCCGCGAGGCATGCCGCGTGCTGCGTGACGATGCGCACGTGGCGATGAACTTCCTGACCGATCTCACCGCCGTCGACATGCTCAAGCTTCGCACCTCGCCGCGCTTCGACGTGATGGCCCAGCTCTACTCGATCCCGAACCGGATTCGCGTCCGGATCAAGGCCGGCATCGACGATGGCCAGGTCATCCCCTCGCTGGTGCCCCTCTGGAACGGCGCCAACTGGCTCGAACGCGAGGCGTACGACATGTTCGGCATCATTTTCGAGGGGCACCCCGCACTCAAGCGAATCCTGCTGCCCGACGACTGGGACGACGGCCACCCGCTGCGCAAGGACTATCCGCTGCGCGGCTGGAAGGAGTTCCCGGTCTACAACACTGAACGCACGGTTCCGCGCATGCGCACGCGCTGGACCGGAAGGGGGGTTTGACACCCATGGCCTCGACAACGGGCCAGTCCGCCGAACAGGACTTCCGGGATATCGAGCAGTCGCCCTATGGCAAGCCGGGATCCCAAATCGACTCCACCACGCCATCGACCGGCACCCTGACGATCGATGAAGATGTGATGCTCCCTTCGGGCGAGCACCAGATGACGCTGAATATGGGGCCGCAGCACCCCAGCACGCACGGGGTGATGCGCGTCGTCCTCCAGCTGGACGGCGAGGAAATCACCTCCTGCGAGCCGGTGATCGGCTACCTGCACCGCGGCACGGAGAAGCTCGGCGAGGTTCACCGTTACGCCCAGGTCACTCCATGGACCGACCGCACCGACTACGTCGCGGCGCCGCTGAACAACCTCGGCTACGTGATGGCGGTCGAGAAGCTCTGTGGCTTCGAGTCGCCCGAGCGCGCGCAGTACTGGCGCGTAATCATGGCCGAGCTCGCCCGGATCGCCTCGCACCTGGTCTGGCTGGGCACCCACGCGCTCGATATCGGCGCGCTGTCCATGTCGCTCTACTGCTTCCGCGAGCGCGAGATCATCCTCGACATCTTCGAGTCGTTCTGCGGGGCACGCCTGACAACGAACATGATGGAGATCGGCGGGTTCTCGCGGCCGATTCCGGACGGTCTGGTCGAGCAGGTGCGCAACTTCGTGCGGCTGTTCCCGGAGCGCCAGCGCGAGTACGACGAGATCCTGACCGCCAACCCGATCTGGCTGGCGCGCACCAAGGGCGTCGGCACCATCTCGCCCGAGGCGGCGATCTCGTACTCGCTCACCGGCGCGTGCCTGCGCGGCTCCGGCATCAACTTCGACGTCCGCAAGGCGCAGCCCTACCTCGTGTACGACCGGCTCGACTTCGAGGTGCCACTCGGCGAACACGGCGACACCTTCGATCGCTATCTCGTCCGCATGGAAGAAATGCGCCAAGCCAACCGGCTCGTCGCGCAGTGCATCGAGGCGGTGGCCGACATGGACACCCCACTGATGGCCTACGAGTCGAACTACGTCATCCCGCCGCACAAGGGCACGATGACGACGGCCGAGGACATGCAGCGCCACTTCATCTGGACGATCAAGGGGTTCAACCCGCCCGTCGGCGAGGTGTACCACACGATCGAGGGCTCGAAGGGCGAGCTCGGATACTACCTCGTGTCCGACGGTGGGCCGATGCCGTACCGGTTCCGCATCCGCACGCCGGACTTCGTGAACCTTCAGGTGCTGCCACACATGGCGCAGGGAGCGATGCTCGCCGATATTGTGGCGCTGATCGGCACCATCGACATCGTGCTCGGCTCGGTCGACCGCTAGGCCGCCGGGGAAAATGCCGGCAACGCGCCCGGTATCGCGGTACCATAGGCACCAGCGCCGTACCGCGAGCACAAGCGCGTGCCGCCTTCAGCAGGCGGTGGGAGGCAGGGAGTGAAGAGTGTTGGCGCACGCCGGGCACAGGCCGGGCAGCGGTGACGCTCGTCAAAGGCTGAAAGCGGAAGATGGACCAACCGATCTGGATCACATTCATCGTCGCGTTCATCGTGATGAATGTGCTGCTCATCCTCATGGCCTACGCGACGTGGTACGAACGCAAGGTGCTCGCCGCGATGCAGGACCGTCTCGGTCCGACCCGCACCGGCTGGCACGGCCTCGGGCAGCCGCTGGCCGACGCAGTCAAGCTGCTCGGCAAGGAAGACCTCGTACCCGCCGGCGCCGACCGGAAGGTCTTCCTCTTCGCGCCGCTGGTCGTCTTCGTCACCGCCATCCTCTCGGCGGCCGTGATCCCCTTCGGCGGCACGGTCGAGGTCTTCGGCCGCGACGTCAACCTCTACATCACCGATCTCAACGTCGGCGCGCTCTTCATCCTTGCCGTTGGCGGCGCCGGCACCTACGGCATCATCCTCGGCGCGTGGGCGTCGGCCAACCGCTACTCGCTGCTCGGCGGACTTCGCTCCGCCGCCCAGGTGGTCTCCTATGAGGTCGTCCTGGGGCTCTCGCTGGTTGGCGTCTTCATCTTGACCGGCTCGCTCAGCCTCCGCGAGATCATGGAGCGCCAATCCGAAGCGCTCTCGCTCGGCCCAATCGACATTCCCAACTGGTTCATCCTCTCGCAGCCGCTCGCGTTCATCGTCTTCATGATCTCGGCCGTCGCCGAGACCAACCGGCTGCCGTTCGACCTGCCCGAAGCCGAGACCGAGCTCGTCGCCGGATTCCACACCGAGTATTCCGGATTCCGCTTCTCGCTCTACTTCCTCGGCGAATACATCAACATGATCGTGGTGTCGCTGTTCGCGTCCACGCTCTTCCTCGGCGGACCGAACGGCCCGGGGTCGGAGAAGTACTGGGGGCTGGGCCTGCTGTGGCTCTTCATCAAGGTCCTCCTGTTCATGTTCTTCTACGTCTGGCTGCGAGCGACGATCCCCCGGTTCCGGTTCGACCAGCTGATGGGCATCGCCTGGAAGGTGCTGTTCCCGCTGGCGATCGCCAACATCCTGATCACGGCGTTCATCCGCCTGATCTCGATCGGCGAAATCTTCTAGGATCGGCACCGCTGGGGAGGAGGATGCCACCATGACCACGCACACCAACACTTTCCGGGCCTCGCGCCCGGCCGCGCCGCAGACCTACCGCCATAGGGGAACAGCCTGATGCCCTGGGATGTCATCTTCTTCTACCTGATTGCCACGGTCAGCGTGCTCACGGCAATCGGCGTCATCGCGGCGCGCAACCCCGTGCACTCGGCCATCTTCCTGGTGCTGTGCTTCCTCAACGTGGCGGGCATCTTCGTCATGCTGGGCGCGGAGTTCGTCGCCGTCGTACAGGTGATCGTCTACACCGGCGCGATCCTCGTGCTCGTGCTGTTCGTGCTGATGCTCGTCGATCCGTCGGACCTGCCCAGCTTCACCGACTCTCAACCGATGCAGCGCTACCTGGGCGCCCTGCTGGGCGTGGTGCTGCTGCTCGAGGTCGCCGCTGCGATCGTCACCCGGACGGCCATGGCGCCTACCGGGAACGCCACGCCCGAGAACATCGCCGCTGTCGGCGGCAACACCCAGGCGATTGGCCAGGTGCTCTTCTCCGAATACCTGCTGGGCATCGAGGTCATCTCGCTGGTGCTCACGGTAGGCGTGCTGGGCGCGATCGTGCTCGCCATGCCCGAGCGGCTCGGTGAGCGGATCGGCACCCGCCGGGCCACCATCAGCCTGAGCCACACCCGCGGCACCGACCGTGAGCTTCCGAGCGGTCCGAAGGGTGAGACGCCGATCGAAGTCGACCCGAACCGCCCGACCGCCCGCCCGGACGCGCCGCGCCGCGTCGTGCTGGTCAGTGACCCGGACGAGCGCACCACGATCGGCAATACGACGAGGCCACAGTAGGCTCCCGACCGAGACAGGACACGCGCAATCATGGGTGAACTTGGCGTCGAACATTTTCTCTTCCTGAGCGCAGCGCTTTTCATCATCGGCATGATGGGGCTGCTGACCAGGCGCAACCTGATCGTCATCTTCATGTGTGTCGAGCTGATGCTGACGGCGGTCAATATCTCGCTGGTCGCGTTCGGCTGGGAATCGAACACACTCAACGGTCAGGCGTTCGCAATCTTCGCAATTTCGATCGCCGCCGCCGAGGCGGCCGTCGGCCTCGGCATTATCGTGGCGCTGGCACGGCGCCTGAACACCGTCGACGCGGCCGACATTCACGAGCTCAAGGACTGATGCCACGCGCCCGGAGATCCCGGGCCGGGGCGCGATGCTGGACATGGGGTAGGCTGAGGACGCATTGATGAACGATCTGCTGTTTCTGATTCCGCTGCTGCCGCTGCTGGCATTCGCGATCAACCTCCTGTTCGGCAGGGCGTTCATCCGCGACAAGGCCCACTTCATCGCGCTGCCCGCGCTCGGTGGGGCCTGGGTGTTGTCGTTGCTGGCGTTCTGGGATATCCGCGACACCGAGGAGGCGATCAGCCAGCACCTCTTCACCTGGATCCCGGCCGGCGACTTCGTCGTCAACGCCAACCTGCATGTCGACCAGCTCAGCGCGATCATGCTGCTGGTCGTGACGACGGTCGCCTTCCTGGTGCACATCTACTCGGTCGGCTACATGCATGGGGATCCCGGCTTCTACCGGTTCTTCGCCTACCTGCCGCTGTTCACCTTCTCGATGCTCATCCTGGTACTGGCGGACAACCTGCTGGTCCTCTTCCTTGCCTGGGAAGGCGTCGGTCTCTGCTCCTACTACCTGATCGGTTACTTCTTCCGCCGCCGCTCGGCGGCAACCGCCGCCAACAAGGCATTCATCGTCAACCGCGTCGGCGATGTCGGCTTCGGCCTCGGCATCATGCTGACCTTCTGGACGTTCAACACGATCGAGTTCTACGGCGAGAACGGCATCTTCGAGCAGGCCGCCAACTACGAGGCCCTCGGGATCGCCGGCGGCACGCTGACCGGTATCGGCCTGCTCCTCTTCCTCGGCGCCTGCGGCAAGAGCGCGCAGTTCCCGCTGCACGTCTGGCTGCCGGACGCGATGGAGGGCCCGACCCCCGTCTCCGCCCTGATGCACGCCGCGACGATGGTGACGGCCGGCATCTACATGGTGGCCCGCACCTACCCGATCTTCATCCAGTCCGAGACGGCGATGCTGGTCGTCGCCATCATCGGCTCGGTGACGGCCCTGATGGGCGCCTCGATCGCGCTGACCCAGAACGACATCAAGAAGGTGGTCGCCTACTCCACCGTCAGCCAGCTCGGCTACATGGCCTTCGCGCTCGGCACGGGCGCGTGGCTGGCGGCGATCTTCCACCTGATGACGCACGCCTTCTTCAAGGGCCTGCTCTTCCTTGGCTGTGGCTCGGTGATCCACGGCATGCACGAGGAGCAGGACATGCGCAAGATGGGCGGCCTGCGCAAGTACATGCCGATTACCTTCTGGACCTTCATCGCCGCGTCGCTGGCCAACGCCGGTGTCTTCCCGCTGGCCGGGTTCTGGTCGAAGGACGAGATCATCGTCGGCGCCTGGATCAGCGACTCGAGCTTCGGCAAGGTCGCCTCGATCATCGGCCTGATCGCCGCGTTCCTGACCGCGCTCTACATGTTCCGGCTGGTGTTCCGCGTCTTCTTCGGTCCTGAAAACTTCGACGCAGAGCACGTCAAGCCGCACGAGTCCGGCCCATGGATGGCGATTCCGCTGATCCTGCTGGCCATTCCGTCGGTGCTGATCGGCTTTGTCGGCTTCCCGCCGGAAGACGGTCCGTTCCACCACTTCCTGCACCACTCGTTCGAGCTGATCGAAGAGCATCACGTTTCGATGACCATGACCGTGACGTTCGGGATCATCTCGACCGCCGTCGCGCTCGGCGGCATCTTCGTGGCCTACCTCGTGTACATGCGCGGCACCATCAGCGCCGCCAGCCTGCGCGAGCAGTACGAGGGCATCTACGAGTTCCTGTACAACAAGTGGTACCTGGATGATCTCTACAGCACCTACATCGTGCAGCCGCTCCGCCGGTTCTCGATGTTCCTGTGGCGCGTGGTCGACGAAGGCATCATCGACGCGGCCGTGAACGGCGTGGCGATCGGCATTGGCGCCGTTGCCCAGCGCATCCGTGGCGTGCAGACCGGCCTGGTGAGCAACTACGCACTGGCGATCGCGCTCGGCATGGTCGTGCTGGTTGGCGCCTACCTGGCGATTTTCTCGGACCTGTTCCAGTAGGTACATGAGGGGCGGACATGGCGTCCGCCCGTACGGGTCAACTCCAGGTTGACCCCAGCACCGCGCGGATCAACTCCAGGTTGGCACGCGCAAACTCCCGGAGGGGCAAGTGGAGAGCTTTCCAATCCTGAGCACCATCGCTTATTTGCCGCTGGTCGGCGCCCTCGCGATCATGTTCGCGCCGCGGGCCTCGACCGACCTGCCCCGCACGATCGCGCTCGTGGCCTCGGCGGCCAGTTTCCTGCTGTCGCTCGTGCTGCTCTTCAGTTTCGACCGCAACGCCGAGTTCCAGTTCGTCGAGAATGTCGTCTGGCTGGATGACCTCGGTGTCTCCTACCTGATGGCGGTCGATGGCATCGCGGTTCTGCTGATCGTCCTGACCACGCTGCTGTCACTGATCTCGATCTGGTGGTCGTACAACACGATCACGGTTCGCACCCGCGAGTACTACATCGCCATCCTGCTGCTCGAGGTCGGCATGCTCGGCGTCTTCATGGCGCTCGACCTGTTCCTCTTCTACATCTTCTGGGAGCTGATGCTGATCCCGATGGCGCTGCTGATCGGCATCTGGGGCAGCACCGACCGCGTCTACGCCGCCGTCAAGTTCTTCCTCTACACCCTCTTTGGCTCACTGTTGATGCTCGTCGCCATCGTCGCGACCTATCAGAGCTACTTCAACGAGACCGGCGAGCGCACGCTCAACATCCTGCGACTGCAGGAAGGCAACTACGGCGAGACCTTCCAATTCTGGGTATTCGCGGCCTTCTTCATCGCCTTCGCGGTGAAGGTGCCGATGTTCCCGTTCCACACCTGGCTGCCGGATGCGCACGTCCAGGCGCCCACCGCGGCATCCGTCATCCTGGCGGCCGTCATGCTGAAGATGGGCGGCTACGGGATGCTTCGCTTCAACCTGCCGCTCTTCCCGGAAGGCACCGACGCCTGGGCGCCGACGGTGATCGTTCTCTCGATCATCGGCGTCCTCTACGGCGCCTTCGTCGCCCTGGTGCAGAAGGACTTCAAGAAGCTGATCGCCTACTCGTCGGTCAGCCACATGGGCTTCGTCACGCTCGGCA
>CBFGRG010000100.1:0-8718 GCA_965651105.1 uncultured bacterium
CGGACGTGCCTGGCAGCCTCGAGCTCTCCGGCGTTCCGGCCACATCGGAGAAGGCGGCCACCAGTCAGGGCTTTCGCGTTGGCCGCCTTCTCAGGCCGTTCGGTACACCGTCCGCTGCTGCAGGAAATCCTTCAGCACGTAGCTCCCGAGCCGCGTCGGCGAGATGTTCAGCATCCGCCCACGGTTAATCCGCATCGGCCCCTCAACGTAGCGCCTGCCGCTTCGCGCCCAGCACGTCGGTGTTGTCTAGGTGATGTGCGCGCCGACCGTGTTGACGTACACCGCGTAGATCGACTGGCTCGCGGTGATCATCAGCCGGTTCCGTTTCGGCCCGCCAAAGACGAAGTTCGAGGTCGTCTCCGGCAACATGATGTGCCCGATCCGCTCGCCCTCCGGCGTGAAGCAGTGCACCCCGTCGTACCCGTAGCCGATCCAGCCACCGCTCGCCCAGATGTTCCCGTCGATATCCGCCCGTACCGCGTCGGGCCCGACGATCTCCCCATCGACCTCGATCTGCGCGAACTGCCGCATGTTCGACAGCGTCGCCTCGTCCACCACGTCGAACACCTTGATGTCGCGCTGGGTGCCGCCCGTGTCCACCACGTAGAGCAGGTCGTAGTCCGGCGAGAAGCAGAGGCCGTTCGGCGCCTCCAGCTCGTCCGTGACCCGCTCCAGCGTGCCGTTCGGGTCGATCCGGTAGACGGAGTTCGGGTGGTGCAGCTCGCCGTAGTTCCCCTCGTAGCCGCCCCGGTTCGCCGTCCCGTAGGGCGGGTCCGTGAAGAAGATGCTCCCGTTCGGGTGGACCACGGCGTCGTTCGGCGAGTTGAGCGGTTGTCCCTCGTACTCCGAGGCCAGCACCGTCATCGTGCCGTCGTGCTCATACCGCACCACCTGCCGGTTGCCGTGCTGGCAGCTGATCTGCCGCCCCTCCCAGTCGAAGGTGTTGCCGTTGCTGTTGCCGGACGGCACCCGGAACTCGCTGACGTGTCCGTCGTCCTCCAGCCAGCGCAGCTGCCGGTCGTTCGGGATGTCGCTCCACAGCAGGAACCGCCCGACGCCGTTCCAGGCCGGCCCCTCCACCCACAGGCCGCCCGTCCACAGGCGCTGGATGGCGGAGTTGCCGACCTTGTACTGGTCGAATGCGGGGGTGACGGAGACGACGTCCTGATCGGGATAGTGCACCGGCGTCGCGTCCGGACCGTAGTCGCGATCCGGCTGGGCCCGGCCGAGGAGGGGAGAGACCGCCGCCGCCGTCGCCATGGAGGCCGCCCCGGTCACGAGGGTGCGCCGCCCGAAGGTGCGTGAACGTCGCTGCTCGCTGGAAGTCGATGCCATTGCGCCCTTCTCCATCGCTTGCCGCATATCGCGACTCGTTATGTTGGAAGTGGCTTCATCCTATCATAAATCGCGCGATTTTCGGGCGCGAGCAGGCGAATTCGGCATGGCGCGCGCCTGGTCAGGTCGCGGCGGGCGTGGAGCAGGAAACTTGCAGCGATCGGAGTGCTCGGAGAGATACCGGCGGAGTCCGCGCCGCGACCCCGCTGGTGACTCGTCACGCGTTCAGGGGCAGTGCGTAACCAAACTCGCTGGGTGCTGTCGTCGATTGCCCAAAGGCAAGCGTGGGTGTCGAGCAGGTACCTCATCCGGCGATCATCGAGGTAGATCCTCACGAGAACGCTGACAGAGTGCCGGACGTGCCTGGCAGCCTCGAGCTCTCCGGCGTTCCGGCCACATCGGAGAAGGCTGCCACCGGTCAGGGCATTCGTGTTGGCCGCCTTCTCAGGCCGTTCGGTACACCGTCCGTTGCTGCAGGAAATCCTTCAGCACGTAGCTGCCGAGCCGCGTCGGCGAGATGTTCAGCACCCGCCCCCGGTTGATCCGCATCAGGTCCTCAACGAAACGCGCCATGTAGGGCGAGTGCTCCAGCAGGAACACATTGATCGTGATCCCCTCCCGCGTGCACCGCACCACCTCCCGCAGCGTCGCCTCGAAGGTCTCCCACGTCGGCGGGTAGTTGAAGAAGGGTCGCCCCGCCTCGATGTGCGCCGTCGGCTCGCCGTCCGTGATCACGATGATCTGCCGGTTGCCGCCGCGCTCCCGCCGCAGCACCTGCCGCGCCAGCTCCAGCGCGTGCTGCAGGTTCGTCCCGTAGGTGTACTCGTTCCACCCCAGTGTCGGCAGGTCGGTCATCTGCAGCGTCTGCGCCACCGACGAGAACCCGATCAGCTCCAGCATGTCCCGCGGGTACTTTCCGCGGATCAGCGTGTCCAGCGCCAGCGCCGCCCGTTTCGCCGCGTCCCACGCGCCCGAGTAGTACATCGACCGGCTCATGTCGATCAGCAGCGCCGTCGCCGTGCTCGTCCGCGCCTCGCGCTCGACCACCTCGAAATCGTCCTGCCGCAGCGCCACCGGCGTGCCCGGCCCCTCCGCCATGATGCCGTTCATCACCGTCTTCGGCAGGTCCAGCAGGAACGGGTCGCCGAACTGCCACGGCGCGCTCGTGTCGGCGCTCTCCCCGGCCGTTCCGCGCTGGTGGATGTCGTGCTCGCCGGTGCCGAGGTCCGCCAGCGACGAGAAGATGTCCTGCAGCGCCCGCTCCCCGATCTTGCGGATCGCCCGCGGCGTCAGCTCCAGCCCCCGCCGCCCGGATTTCGCATAGCCTTCCTGGACCAACCGGTCCCGGACTTCGGTCCATTGGTCGAGCCAGTCGCGATCCTGCTCGCTGAGGACGTTGTTGAGCATCTCCTGCGGGATCCCGGTGAGGTCGCCCGGGTCGACTGCCGCCCGCAGCATCTCCTCGACACCCTCCATCTCGTTGGCGCGTTCCATCACGTCCATCGCCATGTCGAGCGAGAGCTCCTCCTGCCCCGGACCCGCCTCCTGGTCGAAGCTGGACGAGGGAATCGGCCCCAGGTGCGATTGCAGCTGCGCCAGCTCCTGCTCGATCCCCGCGTCCTGGATCGCCTGCTCCATCGCGGCCTGCAGCTGTTGCCGCTGCTCCGGCGAGAGCAGGCTCATCAGCGCCTGCGCCGCCATCATCCGCTGTCGCATCCGGTCGGCGATTTCCTGCATGTTCTCGGCCCGGCCGCCCAGCATGTGCGCCCACTTGTTGTTGAGCGCGTCCATGTCCACCGGCTCGCCGGCCGCATCCTGCGCGAACGCCTCGTTGAGATCCTTCAGGAAATCCTTGAGGTCCCCGGCCGGACCCGCCTGCTGGTTCTGCGCCGCCCCCATCAGGTTGTTGAAGAGGGAATCGGTGATCTGCTGGCGCATCTCCTCCATCAGCTGCTCGAAATCCTCGCCCGCCTGCCGGTCGACGAAATCGTAGTTCTGCAGCTGCTGGATTTGCGCCGCCGCGCTGTCCGGCATCGCGTCGAGCCGGTCCTTCTTCTTCTGGAGGAAGTCGCGAAGGGGGTTCTGCTCGCCCGCGTCGTCGCCCTGCTGCCCGAGCCGGTCGTCGAGCGTCGCCTTCTCCCGATCGACGATGTCCTGGAGCCGCTCGGCGAGGTCGCCCATCACCGAGTCGAAGTCATATTTCTCGAGCAGCTCCTGTCGCTGCTGGCGGAGCCGCTCGATCACGTCGCGCAGCCCGTCGCGGTGCTCACCGTCGGGACCGCGCGAGCCCCAGCGGAACGCTCGCCGCAGCGCCTGGTCGATGTTGCCGTCGCGCAGCAGGTCCTCCGACAGCGAGTCGAACAGCTCGTCCATGTCGAGGTCGGCCCCCTCGGAGCCGTCCCATTTGGTGTAGCGCCAGGAGGTGGGGAATCGGTGTAGCGGCATGAAAGACCTCCGGTTTCGAATATCGCGCCCAGGGTGGGTTGAGAGAATGCGCTCACACGCAACGTCACCCAGAGCTTGTCGAGGAGTCCCCGCGCGAAGCGCTCGGCAGTTTTACTGCCAGGGCGAGGATGGCATCAGTGATCGCTACCTGACGCAATTTCGTTTGCGCTTCGCGCGGGGACTCTTCGCTTCGCTCTGAGTGACGATCATTTCATGATCGTCGGTTTGAATTCCCCGCCCGCGCGGCACCGTCAGCGCGCGTACGTCACACCCTCGCCCTCGCCGTGCGACTTTCGCGTCAGCTTCCGCATCTGGTGCAGCCCCTCCAGCACGAACTCCACCGCCGAGGCCATTTCCGCCGGCTGGTTCCCGACCCCGAGGTCGTCGATCACCGATTTGAGCTCCTCGACTGCGCTTACCTGGGGGATGTAGTCGAACGAGTTCGACCCGTCCGACACGGTCACGGTCAGCCCGTTGTCGAACGCCAGCAGCAGCATCTCCAGCCGCGACGGATCGACCGTCCGCAGGAAGACGCTTTTCACCGCCTCGCCGACCAGCCGGTCGAACACCTGCTCGTCGCGACCCTCGCCGAACGTCTCCAGCTCCAGCTTGCCCATTGTTGCGGGACGGATCGCCGGGAGGTCCGAGATGCGCGGCACCGCCACCTTCTCGCCGGTCAGCACCGACCGCCGCTGCGCGTTGGCCAGCAGCGCCTCCGCGTTCGCCACGGTCATTCGCACCGACACGCCGCTCCGCTGCGAGACATCGGGAGATCGCCGCGCCCCGTGGCTGATCTCCGCGATCACCTCTCGCATGTAGTCGGGGTAGATCACCTCGATCCCCGGCGCCGCGAAGGCGTCGCGCTCCTGCTCGGCGATCTCGATCTCGTGGTCGATCGTGTCGGGGTAGTGCGTCCGGACCTGCGATCCGAACCGGTCCTTCAGCGGCGTGATGATCCGACCGCGGTTGGTGTAGTCCTCCGGGTTCGCCGACGCGATTACGAACACGTCGAGCGGCAGGCGCACCTGGAACCCGCGGATTTGAATGTCTCGCTCTTCGAGGATGTTGAGGAGCCCGACCTGGATGCGCTCGGCGAGGTCGGGCAGCTCATTGAGGTTGAAGATGCCCCGGTTCGTCCGCGGGATCAGCCCGAACGAGACCACCTCTTCGTTGCTGAGGTAGCGTCCCTCGGCGACCTTGATCGGGTCGACCTCGCCGATCAGGTCGGCGACGGTGGTGTCGGGTGTCGCAAGCTTTTCGGCGAACCGCCGGTCGCGGTGCACCCAGTCGATCGGCGTCTCGTCGCCCTTCTCCTCGACCACCTGCCGCCCGTGCCACGACACCGGCGCGAACGGATCGTCGTTGATCTCCGAGCCCTTGACGATCGGCAGCCACTCGTCGAGCAGCGCCGACAGCGAGCGCGCCAGGCGCGTTTTGGCCTGCCCGCGCTCGCCCAGGAAGATGATGTCGTGTCCCGCGAGCAGCGCGTTCTGCAGCTCGGGCAGGACCGTTTCGTCGTAGCCGCGAATGCCGGGGAAGAGCGGCCGCTCCTCCCGCAGCGACGCGATCAGGTTCCCCCGGATTTCGTCCCGCACGCTGCGTGGCGTGTAGCCGGAGGCCTTGAGCTCGCCGAGGGTGGAGATGCTGGGTCGGTCTGGCATGGCGCTTCCTCGCTGGTTCCGGTCAAATTGTCGGTTCCCCGAGTGTAGACCCGCCCGCCCCCCTTGTCAGCAACGTGTGTAGTCCCGGTGCCTGCCTCAGGCCGGCAGGTGCTCGCCGAAGAAGCGGATCCAGTTGCCGTGCATGATCTTCGCGATGTCGTCGTCCGAGTACCCGCGCGATCCGAGAATTCCGACCAGGTTCTGGAGGTCGGCGATGGTGTCGAGATCTTCCGGCGTCTGCTCGGTGCCATAGCCGCCGTCGAGGTCGCTGCCGATCGCGGCATGATCGGCGTTGCCGGCGAGCTGGCAGATGTGGTCGATGTGATCGGCAATCGTCGTGATCGACAGCCCCTCGGGCGTCGTCTCGCCCCGCACCCAGCCGGGCTTGAGCATCCAGGCGTCCGCGACCGCGCCGATCACCGCGCCGCGCTCGATCATCCGCCGGGCCATCTCGTCGGAGATTTGACGGTCGCCCGGCACAAGCGCCCTGCAATTGGAGTGGCTGGACATCACCGGCCCCTGGAACCGGTCGAGCGCGTCGTTGAAGCTCTCGTCGGTCAGGTGCGCCGCGTCGAGGATGAACCCGAGCCGGTCCATCTCCTTCACCAGCTCGCGACCCCTGGCGGTCAGCGGGCCCGCGCTGTCGGTGCCGAAGGCGTAGGCGCTCGGCCCGTAGTGGGCCAGCCCGATCATGCGCAGGCCATCGTTCCACCATCCCTCGGCCTGGCTCGGCTCCACGATCGGGTCGGCGCCCTCCATCAGCAGGATGAAGCCGATCGGCCGGTCATCGCCGCTGCCGCCGTCGGCGGGCCAGTCGGCAAGGTGCGCGTCGAGATCGCCCTTCGTGCGGATCATGCGCAACACGCCCTGCCGCTCGAGCTCCCGGTAGAGCGCCAGCTCGCCCTGGCAGTGCGCATAGGCGATCTCGTGGGTGCGGAAGTCCAGCGCCGACTTTCCGTTGGGATTCACGCGCCCGAGCACGGTCGCGCAGCAGAGACCGATTTGCCCGCGATGCATGTCGGGAAATCCGACCGTGCCGACGGCGCGACCCTTCTGCGTCATGCCGGCCTCGAGCTCGCGCGTCTCGTGCGCGCTCAGCTTCAGGTCGCGATTCCAGGCGAGTGCGTTCATGGCGAGATCGAGGTGGGCGTCAACGAGCAACATCTTTTTGGGCTCCTGGCCATATGATCGAACGACGGTAGTCGCTTCATCATCAGGCCAGCGAGCGATTCCGTCGAGACGGTTCAGACGCCATTCGGATCCGATTCGCCAGGATGTTGGCGCCTTTCACTGCAGCGCCGCGTTCTCATTCAGCGAGATTCGATTCGCTCATGGCTGGTAACCCGTCACCCCGATCGCGCGGCGCTCGTCGCCGCATCGAGGCGGCTCCAGATGGGGTCGATCCATTCGAGGTGTTCCGGCTTCATCAGCACCGAGCGCAGACAGCTGATCGAGTCCCGGTCCGCCACCATCCCTTCGGGGAGGTCGAGCAGCGCGACCGGAAGCTCGGCCACCGCGAGGTGGAGATCGCGGCTCGCCGCCTCGTCGAAGACTCGCCGTGCCAGCGCCGAGGCCTCGCTCACGCTGCCGGCGCGAACCGCCCAATTCACGATGTCGAGCTCGGGCGGGAAGGGGACGACGAAGCGGTCGTCGTTCACCAGGCGCTCATGCAGCGCCAGGGCCGCCGCACGGCAGCGACCGAGGTCTCGGGCGAACTCGCCATCCGGTGTCAGCGGCAGCAGCTCCTGTGTCGCCCAGAGTGCGACCGCCGAGGCGCCGGCGCGGGAGCATTCGAGGCTGATCTCGCCGAGATGCAACTCGTCGGAGCTGAAATAGGTGTACGGCGAGTCGTGCTGGTAGTAGCGCCCGACGGCGGGATCGCGGAACAGCACGCTGCCACAGCCGTAGGGCTGGAGGCCATGCTTGTGCGGGTCGATCACGATCGAGTCGACCTCGCCCAGACGATCGAAGGCGGCGCGGGCCTCGGGTGCGAGGTTGTCCGCCAGGCCGAAGTACCCGCCGTAGGCGGCATCGGCGTGCAGCCGGAAGCCGTATCTCGCGCGCAGGTCGAGCAGGGCGGGAAGGGGATCGACCGAGCCGATCGCGGTCGTTCCCATGGTCGCGACGACGGTGCCGATGCCGCCCTGCTGCAACCGCGCCTCCAGCGCGTCGAGGTCCATCCGGCCGTACCGGTCGGCAGGGATCGCTTCGAACGCCATGCCGAGCACCGCGCTGATGCGCGAGTGGGTGTAGTGCGCCTGGTCCGAGGCGACCACGGTGGTACCGGGGTTGACGTTGCGGGCGACCCACAACGCTTCCAGGTTCGCCATCGTGCCGCCGGAGGTGAGGTGGCCGAGGTGCGTTTCCCAGCCGACCATGGCGGCGAGCGCCGCGACCGCTTCCTTCTCCATGCGCGAGCTGGCGCGGCCGCCATCGAGGGCGTGATTGTTGGGGTTGATCCACTGCGCCAACGCGTAGGCAAGCCGCGCGACCGGGTGTGGCGGCTTGAGCATCTGCCCGGCATAGAGCGGGTGAAAGTAGGGGAAGTTGTCCTGCATCCGCTCGGCGACCTGGCTCAGCACAGCGGCCATACCCGCTTCGCCGCTTACCGTCGCGTCGACGTCTGGGAGGTCGTCGAAGCCGGCAGCGAGCGTGTCGAGCGCGGCACGCAGCTCGTCGAGCGAGGAGAGATCGAGCGGGGTCGAGGCGTCGAGCGCCATTGCCGGTCCTTTCTGCGTTCAGGCACGAGTGGATCCTGCTTCAGGTTCCCTCGTCCATGATACGCGGGCCAGGGCGGCGCTCGCGAGACTCAGTCGAGATCGATGTTGCACTCCGACACATCGCTGACACCGGGATAGCCGTGCTCGACGGTGAACGATGCGAGCGTCCCGGCGGTGGCGTCCTGCTCGGTGACATTGGACATCACGCGGTAGTCCGCCCGCCAGCGGTCCGGCGTGACCTCGCAAAGCACATAGCCACGGTGGTTATCGTAGAGGTGATTGTGCGGGTTGCCGTTGTGGTTGCCGCAACGGGTGGTGAACCCGCCATCTTCCTCCAGGGGCTCGTCGCCGTTCGAGGTCATCGACGTGCCGACGAACTCGGCTCCGTACACGCTGTCCGTGGACGGGTCGTTCCAGTCGGATTTCAGGTCCCAGACGTAGTTGCTGTGGACGTCGCCGGTGATCACGACCGGGCTGAACCCGGAGGTGCTCGCCGCGGCGGCCATGGCCGCTGCGACCTCATCGCGCTCGTGGGCGTAACCGTCCCACTTGTCCAT
>CBFGRG010000101.1:0-8702 GCA_965651105.1 uncultured bacterium
CCGGACCTCCGCCGGTGATCTTCCTGCGCGGCACGATCACGATGGAGGATCGCCGGGCGGTCGCCATCGTCGGTACGCGCCGGCTCAGTAGTTACGGGAGGGAAATGGCGCGGGTGCTTGCGCGAGACCTCGCTCAGGCCGGTGTGACGATCGTTTCGGGGCTGGCAAGAGGGGTCGATGGCATCGCTCACGCTGCCGCGCTCGACGCGGGTGGCCGCACCATCGCCGTGCTCGGCAACGGCGTGCGTGGCGTGTATCCGCCAGAGCATCGAGAGCTCGCCGCGCGCATTGCCGGACAGGGCGCGGTGCTGTCCGACTTTCATCCGGACGCCCCGCCGGATGGTCCGAATTTCCCGGCGCGCAACCGGCTGATCTCGGGCCTGGCGCTTGGGGTGATCGTGGTGGAGGCGCCGATGCGGAGTGGGGCGCTGATCACGGTCGACTTTGCCGCCGATCAGGGGCGCGACGTCTTCGCGGTGCCCGGGTCGGTGCTTTCGCCAGCGAGCGCGGGCTGCAACAGAATCCTGCGGGATGGCGCGCGGCCGGTGCGCAGCGCGGATGACGTGCTGGAGGACCTGCGACTGGGCGAGGCGCCCCAGCAGATCCCGCTCGAATCGCCGGCGGCGCTCGACGAGGAGTCGCGTCGGATTCTCTCGACCCTGACAGCCGAGGCGTTGCACATCGACGAAATCTCGACGGTTGCCGGCATCCCGATCGCCAGCCTTTCGGCGTTGCTGATGACCCTGGAATTGCAGGGATTCGTCCGTAACGTCGGCGCGCAGTACTATGCGAGAGCCCGCTGATCGGGCTATTCCGCCACGCCCATCCTTGACAACCTGCTATCGAAGTCCCTACCGTCTATGTCCGCCCAGTCCATTCCAGCGGGCTTGACGACGTCGGTAGGCTGGGGGCAGGAGCGACCAACGCAACCGGGGTCACAGTGATGGCTGGATGCCGATGGCTCCGTTGCTCTATATATGTAGGTTCGGAAGACTCCCCGCACCACGATCCGGAACTGGACAGGGACGGCCAGGGTTGCCGTCACGACGTACGACAGGCAGTAATCCACATCATGGCAACAACGACGAAGAGCAAAACCAGCGGCGGCACGAGCGGCCGCAAGACAACCAGGAAATCGACAAAGCGAACGGCGAGCCCGCGCGGCAAGCTGGTAATTGTCGAATCTCCAGCGAAGGCGAAGACGATCGAGCGGTATCTCGGCCGCGGCTACAAGGTGAAGGCGTCGATGGGGCACATCCGCGACCTTCCCAAGAGCAAGATGGGCGTGGATGTCGATCACGACTTCACGCCGCAGTACCTCATTCCACGAGACAAGTCGAAGGTGGTGAAGGAGCTTCGCGAGCAGGTCAAGGGCGCGAAGGAGATCTATCTCGCCACTGACCCCGACCGCGAGGGCGAGGCGATCGCCTGGCACCTGATCTACGCGACCGAGGCGCACGACAAGCCGCTGCACCGGGTCGTGTTTCACGAGATCACGCCGGAAGCGGTGAACGCCGCGATGGAAAATCCCCGGCAGATCGACATGGATCTCGTCGATGCCCAGCAGGCGCGGCGCGTGCTCGACCGGCTGGTGGGGTACAGCATCAGCCCGCTGCTCTGGAAGAAGGTGAAGCGCGGCCTGTCGGCCGGGCGCGTTCAGACGGCGGCGCTGCGTATCGTGGTCGAGCGCGAGCGCGAAATCGAGGCGTTCATCTCGGAAGAGTACTGGACCCTCGACGCCGACCTGGCGCGGCGCACCGGATCGCCGGCCACGAAGAATGACCGGTTCCGGGCAAGCCTCAACAAGATCAACGGCAAGAAGGCGGAGCTGAAGGTCGAAAGCGATGCCAGCGAGATCATTCGGCAGGTCGAGGATGCAGACTGGCTGGTTCACGACGTGGTGCGGCGCGCCAGCCAGCGTCGACCGGCTGCGCCGTTCACCACCAGCACCCTGCAGCAGGAGGCGTCGCGCAAGCTGCGAATGCCCGTGCGTCGCTCGATGTCGCTGGCGCAGGAGCTGTACGAGGGGGTGAACCTCGGTCCGGAGGGCACGCAGGGTCTTATCACCTACATGCGTACCGACTCGACCAACATCGCCGGCTCGGCCCAGCAGGCGGCCCGCGCCGTGATCAGCACGAAATACGGCGTTGAGTATGTGCCGGCACGGACGCCGGTGTACAGCAAGAAGTCGAAGTCGGCCCAGGAGGCCCACGAGGCGATCCGGCCGACCTCGCCGCAGCGTGATCCGGAGAGCGTGAAGCCGTACCTCAGCGGGCCGCAGTTCAAGCTCTACCAGCTCATCTGGCAGCGGTTCATGGCCAGCCAGATGGCCCCGGCGAAGCTCGACAATACCCGCATCGACGTCGGCGCCTACCCCAAGGGGAGCAGTCGCGACGGCGCCAACCCGCCGTACACGTTCCGGGCGACCGGCTCGATCGTGACGTTCCCGGGATGGATGAAGGTCTACCAGAAGGGCCGCGACGACGGCGAAACGGACGAGCTGGACAAGGCCGCGCTGCCCGAGGTGGCAGTTGGCGATCCGCTCGACCTCGAGAAGCTGCTTCCCGAGCAGCACTTCACGCAGCCGCCCCCGCGATACTCGGAGGCGACGCTCGTCAAGGCGCTCGAGGAGCTGGGTATCGGCCGGCCGAGCACCTACGCGCCGACGATCGGCACGCTGAAGGCGCGCAACTACGTCACCGACGAAGAGCGCAAGCTCGTGCCGACCGAGATGGGGCTCGTCGTCAACGACCTGCTGGTCGAGCACTTCCCGGACCTCTTCGAGCTTGGCTTCACCAGCCGGCTGGAGAGCGAGCTGGACGAGATTGCCACCGGCGAGCGCGAGTGGGTGCCGACCCTGCGCGAGTTCTACGAGCCGTTCACCAGCACGCTTCGGTCGGCCGAAAAGACGATGGAGCGGGTGCAGATCAAGGACGAGCCGACGGACGAGGTCTGCGAGAAGTGCGGCCGGCCGATGGTGATCAAGCTCGGGCGATATGGCAAGTTCCTGGCTTGCACCGGCTTCCCGGAGTGCCGTAACGCCAAGCCGCTGCTGACGCGGATCGGCGTTGAGTGCCCGACCTGCCACAAGGGCGAGGTCGTCGAGCGTCGCTCGCGGAAGGGACGCACGTTCTACGGCTGCGAGCGGTACCCGGAGTGCGATTTCGTTTCGTGGGACAAGCCCATCAACGAGACCTGCCCGACCTGCGGGTCGTACATGGTTGAGGCAGGGCGCAACAAGGTCAAGAAGTGCCCGGAGTGCAGTGGCCAGAACCGGCGGCGCGAGCTGGCCAAGGCGGGCGACTAGCCTGCGGCAGGGTTTCGCGCGAGGCGCGTGGACTTGCGGTATACATCGGTTGATGGATAGTGGAGCCCGGAGGTGCCGCGTGCATCCTCCGGGCTTTCTCGGGTACGGAAACGGGATGGACAGGTCGATGACGGCAGAGGGCAGCTCGCGCGCTCATGGCACCACGGTTCTGGGGGTACGCCGCGACGGCGCCGTCGCGCTCGGCGCGGACGGGCAGGTGACCTTCGGCGACATCGTGTTGAAGCACCGGGCACGCAAGCTTCGGACACTGGCCGGCGGGTCGGTCGTGGCCGGGTTCGCCGGCGCGGTTGCCGACGCGCTGACGCTGTTCGCCCGGTTCGAGTCGCAGCTGGCGACGTGGGAAGGAAACCTGCGCCGCGCGTCGGTCGAATTGACGAAGGATTGGCGGAGCGATCGCTACCTGCGCCGGCTCGAAGCCCAGCTCATCGTCGCCGACAAGGACTCGCTGCTCGTGCTCTCAGGCGAAGGCGACGTGATCGAGCCGGACGACGGCGTCGTTGCCATCGGTGCCGGCGCGCCATTTGCGACGGCCGCAGCCAAAGCGCTGGCGCGTCACACCGACATGCCGGCGGAAGAGGTGGTTCGCGTGGCGATGGGCATCACCGCCGAGATTTGCATCTTCACCAACGACATGCTCTCGGTCGAGGTGGTCGGCGGGTCGGATGGCGACGGAGAGGAGGGTGACGGTGGCGAGAACTGAGGCGGCGACCCGCCGCGCCAGCCAGCCAGCAGCACCGGTGCGCCCGGCGCCCCAGGCGGACGTGAGCGTCGAGAACCTGACGCCCCGTGAGATCGTGGAGCAGCTCGATCGCTATATCGTTGGTCAGCATGACGCGAAGCGCGCCGTCGCGGTGGCGCTGCGCAATCGCTACCGCCGCCAGCATGTTCCCGAGGAGCTGCGCCGCGAAATTCGCCCGAACAACATCCTCATGATCGGCCCGACGGGGGTCGGCAAGACCGAGATCGCGAGGCGCGTGGCGAAAATTGTCGACGCCCCATTTCTCAAGGTCGAGGCGACCCGGTTCACGGAGGTGGGCTACGTCGGCAAGGATGTCGAGGCGATCATCGAGGATCTCGTCGAGGTCGCGGTCTCCGATCTGTATCGTCGCCGGATGGAAACGGTTCACGAGGAGGCGGTCGCGCGGGCGCGGGTGCGGCTGCTCGACGTACTCACCGAGCAGGCGCTGCGTGAGAAGGACGAGCAGCGCGGGCGGGTCCAGCACCTGCCACTGACGGACGCCGAGGCTCAGCGGATGGAAGACGCCGAGGAGCGGCGTCGAGAGCGCGAGTGGAAGCGCCAGGAGCGATTGCTGGACGAGGGCGCGCTCGCAGACGTCGATGTCGATCTCGACCTGGAGTCACCAGCCCCTGGCCCAGCGATGGGTTCGAACAGCGACGCCGAAGGCGACATGCGGCAGGCGATGTACGAGGTGCTGGACGACATGTTCCCTCCGCAGCGGGTACGTCGCCGGGTGCCGGTCCGGGAGGCGACGCGCATCCTCGAAAACGAGGAATCGAGCCTGCTGGTCGACTACGAGGCGGTCGTGCAGGAGGCGGTGCAGGCGGTCGAGGCCGGGGGCGTCGTCTTCATCGACGAGATCGACAAGACGATTCCAACCGACGACGCGGTCGGCGCCGATGTCTCGGCGGCCGGTGTGCAGCGCGACCTGCTGCCGCTGGTGGAGGGTACGGTGCTCGGCACCCGGTACGGGCCGGTGCGCACCGATCATATTCTCTTCGTGGCATCGGGCGCGTTTCATGGCGTGCGCCCATCCGACCTGATCCCAGAGCTCCAGGGGCGCTTCCCGGTACGCGTGGAGATGCAATCGTTGAGTGAGGATGACCTCTATGGCATCCTCACGCAGCCCGACCACGCCATCACCCGGCAGTACGAGGCATTGCTGGCGACCGAGGACGTTGTCCTGACCTATGATGACGATGCGCTGCGGCTCGTGGCGCATCTCGCGTGGGAGATCAACCGGCTGCAGGACGACATCGGCGCCCGCCGGCTCCACATGCTGATGGAGCACGTGCTCGAGGACGTGCTGTTCGATGCGCCGTCGATCGACAGCGGGACGATTGCCGTGACGGTCGACCTCGTCACGGAGCGCGTTGGCGACATCGCCGACGACGAGGATGTGTCGCTCTATATCGTGTGATGCGACCCTGGATGATGTTCGGCCACGGGAGAGGGAAAACGTGAACGAGGTGCTCGCCGTCGACCTGGGAGCGACGAATATTCGCGCCGCGCTCGTGACTCGAGATGGCAAGATAGTGCGGCGAGCATCTCGCTCGACCTCGGTTGCCGGGGAGCCACGATCTGTCGTCGATCGGATGGCTGCGTCGATCGCCGAGATCGATGCGGGTATCGACGCCGACATTCCGATCGGCATTGCCTCGCCCGGTCCGCTTGATCCGCGCGCCGGGACGATCCTGTTCACGCCGAACCTTCCTGACTGGCGCGACGTCCCGCTGGTGGCGTGGATGGAGGAGGCGACCGGACGTCGCGTGGCGCTCCAGAACGATGGCAACTGCGGCGCGCTGGGGGAGGTCGATTTCGGCAGCGCCGCGGGAGTTGACGACCTGGTCTACCTCGCGCTGGGTACTGGCATCGGCGGCGGCATCATCAGCGGCGGAATGCTTGTCGATGGGCGACGTGGGCTCGGCGCTGAGGTCGGCCACGTCGTGATCGCCCTTGATGGTCCGCGTTGCACCTGTGGGTCGATCGGCTGCCTCGAAGCCTTCGCCTCCGGCTGGGCGATCCGGCGGGATGCGGAGCTGGTGGCGGCGACCGCCGATGGTGATCGCCTGCGAGAGCTGGCTGCCGATGGTGAGCTGCACGCCGGTATCGTCGCGGCTGCGGCCGAGGAGGGCGACCCCGCTGCGGCGGCGATCATGCGCCGTGCGGGACGCGCGCTCGGAGCCGCCATCGGCGCGTTCGCCAACCTCTTCAATCCCTCGATGGTCGTGATCGGCGGTGGTGTTGCCGGGGTTGGCGAGACGCTGCTCTCCCACACGCGCGACGCGATTCCGCAGCATAGTTTCATCGACATGCGGCGCGACCTGACCATCGGGTATTCCTCGCTTGGGAACGACACCGGCCTGCTCGGCGCCGCCGCGCTCGCCTTCCGCAACTTCGGCGATTCCCACCTGTAACCTCACCATCTGATCATTCGTACGCGGCACATCCGCCAGCACCCTTTCGCGCTCCAGCGGAAGGGTGCTTGACGTGCTGAAGCACCGCTGCTACGCTGCCTTCGTTCGACCAAGCAGACACCGATGTCCGCTGCCCGACCGCGATTCGCGGAAGGTAGCGGTGCACACCATGTGATCCCGTGGGCGCGGAGGATTCGCGATGATTCAGTACATCATCAACCGTCTTTTTTGGTTCATTCCGACGCTCCTCGTTATCACGTTACTGACGTTCGTCATCCTGCAGGCGACGCCAGGCAGCGGCGTGATCTCGTCGGGCGCGCAGGTGATCAATCAGTCGGTCGTCGAGAAGCTCGAAGAGGAGTACGGGCTCGACAAGCCGATGTACCAGCAGTTCGGTATTTACGTCTGGAACATCGCGCAGGGCGATTTCGGCACCTCGTTCATCTATCGCCCGCAAACGGTCAGCTCGATCATCGCCAGGACCTTCCCGATCTCGTTGAAGCTGGGGATTTACGCGACGGTGCTCGCCGTCGTCGTGGGGGTCGGGCTTGGCATCCTCGCGGCGGTGCACCAGAACGGCCCGCTCGACTATCTGTCGGTGTTGATCGCTGTGCTGTTCTACAGCCTTCCCAATTTCGTGATGGGCTTCGTGCTCATTCTTGCGTTCGTTGTCTACCTGCCGAGAGCCGGGATCGACCTGAATTTCAACGTGGGTGGCCTCAACGACTGGAAGGACTGGATTCTTCCGACGATCGCACTGGCCGCCTCGCCGCTGGCGATGCTCGCCCGGTTCACGCGCTCGAGCATGATCGAGGTGCTGCAGAGCGACTACGTCCGCGTGGCGCGGGCGAAGGGGTTGCGGGAGAACCGAGTCATCCTTCGACACGTCCTCAAGAACGCGCTGATCCCGATCATCACGCTGATCGGCCCGATTTTCGCGGCCGTTGCAACCGGATCCTTTTTTATCGAGGCGGTGTTCAACATTCCGGGGATGGGCAAGTACTACGTCGAGAGCTTCGTTGCCAAGGATCAACCGATGATCCTGGCCGTGACGCTCATCTATGCGGTCATGCTCGCCGCCATGAACGTGGTCGTCGATGTTGTGTATGGGTTCATCGACCCACGCATTCGGTACTAGCGGAGCTGAATGATGGCATCAATCCGGAAAGGCGACATGGACGTTGCTCAGGACAGTGCGCAGGAGAGCGCCGTGGTGGCTTCGCCGCCGAAACCGGCTGGCGCTGCGCCTGAAGTTGGCTCCGATGCCAAACCACTCGCAAAACTTGGGGCGATGCCCACTCCGCGCCAGCGAAGCCTGTGGACCGACGCATGGCGGCGGCTCGCGAAGAACAAGGGGGCGCTCGTCGGCCTCATTCTTGTCGTGATCTTCATCGTCATGGCGTCGCTGGCGCCGCTCTTCGCGCCCTACGGCGAGTCCGAGGTGGTGGATGTTCGCCTTGCGAATCATGGCCCGAACTGGCTGTGGCCGTTCGGGCTCGACCAAAACGGACGCGACGTATGGAGCCGCACGCTGTATGGCGCGCGGGTTTCTTTGCTGGTCGGGGTGGTCTCGCAGCTCATCGTGCTGGCGCTCGGCGTGCCAGTCGGCGCGATTGCAGGGTACTTCGCCGGCAATATCGACAACCTGCTGATGCGATTCGTGGACGTCTTCTACGCGGTTCCGCAACTGCTGCTGGTGATGATTTTCCTGAACCTGTTCGGGCCGGGGCTGCTCAACATCTTCCTCGGTATCGGTCTCGTCAGCTGGGTGACGATCGCGCGACTGGTGCGCGGACAATTTCTCTCGCTGCGAGAAGCGGAGTATGTCAATGCATCCCGGGTGAGCGGGGCCGGCAACTGGAGCATCATGTTCCGGCACCTGCTGCCGAACAGCCTGACCCCGATCATCGTCGCGATCACGTTCGGCATCCCGACCGCGATTTTCACCGAGGCGGCATTGAGTTTCGTCGGCGTTGGCATCAACCCGCCCCAGGCAAGCTGGGGGCAGATGGTTGGTGTCGGTACCGATATGGGGTTGGTGCAGGCCGCCCCGCACATCCTGTTGTTCCCGGTGGCGGCCATTGGGTTGACGATGCTCGGTTTCACCTTCCTTGGTGACGGGCTGAGGGACGCGCTCGACGTGCGCAGCAAGGAGTGACCAGCATGCGCCCGGTGGGGTCGTGCTGGCCTCGCGGCGGCCGCTTTCAGGGGCGGCGTG
>CBFGRG010000102.1:0-8622 GCA_965651105.1 uncultured bacterium
ACCGGCGCGGGCGGTCAAGGTGCAGAGCGGCGGCCTCGCCCAGATGGTCCTCAACGACATCAAGGAAGGCCTGATCTACATCCTCCGGGACCCGCAGCTCATGCGCGCGATCGGGTACCTGACGCTGGCCCAGACGACCTTCCTGATGGTGGCGGCGCTCGGACCCGAGTTCATCTCCGGTGTCATTGGCCTCGACAAGGAAGACATCGGGTACATCGTCGCGCCGGCCGGGTTGGGCGTGCTGGTGGGTGTGCTGATCGTTCCCCGCGTGTTGCGGCGGTTCGGCCGTGGTTGGCTGATCGACATCGCGCTGACCCTCGCCGGGCTGATGCTCGGCGGGCTGGCGGCGGTTCGCTACGTGATGGACTGGCTGTGGGTCGGTGGGATGTCCCCGGTCTGGATCGTGACCCTGATCGCCGGTCTCTTCGCGGCGTTGCTCGGCGTGTGCAACGCGTTCATCCTCGTGCCGTCCCAGACCATGCTGCAGGAACGTTCGCACGAGGCGGTCCGTGCGCGCGTCTACGCGACCTTCTTCACGATTTCGAACACGGCATCGTTCGTGCCGATTTTCTTCGCGGCGGCCTTTGCCGACCTGTTCGGTGTGGTCCAGGTGCTTGCCGTGCTGGCGATCCTCATCACCGGTCTTGGTGCATCGACACTGATTCACCGGCGCCAGGGAGAGCGCAGTCGCTGGGAACGCGTGCGCCAGCTGCGTCAGCAGGGACCCGAGGTCCTCCGCTCCTGAGGGTGCTCCGGCAACTCGCGAACTCACCGCTACGGCATCGGGTGCATGGTGCTGGATGCTCCGGCAAGTCGCGGATCTTGCTCCAGCTCGTTCAGCTGGCGGAACCAAGCAGGTCTGAAAGCAGCGCCATCCGCACGAACACGCCGTTTCGCGCCTGGCGGAAGTAGGCGGCGCGCGGATCGTCGTCAACGTCCGGCGATATCTCGGTGACGCGGGGCAGGGGATGGAGCAGGATCGCGTTGTCCTTCATGTGCCGCATCGTCTCCGGCGTGATGACGTAGTGGCCTTCGGCGGCGTGGGCCTCCTCCGGCGTGGCGAACCGCTCGCGCTGGATGCGCGTCTGATAGACGACATCGCTTTCGGCGACCGCGCCCGACAGGCTCGTCTCGTCCCGCCACTCGATCCCGTTCGCATCGAGCGACTGCTTGACGTCTTCACCCATGGGCACCGCCGGCGGCGAGACGAAGATCAGCCGGGTGCCATTCGACATTCCCAGGAGACGCGCCAGGGATCGCACCGCGCGCCCGTATCGCAGATCGCCAACCAGCGCGACGGTCAGGCCGTCGAAGGTGCCCAGCTCGTGGTGAATGGTGTAGAGATCGAGCAGCGCCTGGGTGGGGTGCTCACCCGGCCCGTCGCCGCCGTTGAGAATCGGGACCGGCGAGACTCTCGCGGCGCGGGCCGCTGCCCCCTGCTCGAAGTGGCGGATGACGATGCCATCGGCATAGCCGCCGACGATACGAACGGTGTCCTCGACCGTTTCGCCTTTCAGCGCCGAGGAGAACTCCCGCGCGTTTTCGGTGGAGATGATCTCCCCCCCGAGCCGCAGCATCGCGGATTCGAAGCTCAGGCGGGTTCTCGTCGACGGCTCATAGAAGAGGGTGGCGAGAATCCGGCCAGCGAGGGGCCGATCGCTCGGCGGAAGCTCGCGCATCTGGTCCGCTCGTCGAAACAACGACTCGATCCACGGTCGCTCGAACTGTTCAACCTCGATAATATGACGCATGGATCGCTGTCTCCCCTGTCCGTCCGGCGTGGCGGCCTGCGCTGGATCGCCGCAACGAGTATACGGGTGCTGCTGCTACGAGGGAAAACCATGCTGAAGCGACTGACGGATCGGGTGCATGTCTACGCAGGAGGGGTCAATGTCGGCGTGATCGCGACCGACAACGGTGGGGCGATCCTGGTCGACACCGGAGCGAACGAGAGTAACGCGCGCAAAATGCTTCGGTCGGTCCGCGATGACCTGGGGCTCCGGATCGACGCGGTGCTTGCCACCCATGCCCACGCCGATCACTTCGGCGGCAATGCGTTCGTGGTCAAGCGTACCGGCGCCACGGTTCACGCGCCGTCGCTGGAAGCCGCCGTGATCCGGCACCCTGAACTGCAGCCGATTTTTCTCTACGGTGGTGCGGCACCGCCCGACGCGCTGCGCCAGCGGTTCATCCTCGCCGATCCGTCTCCGGTCGATGTCGAGATTCCCCACGGCCCGCTGGAGATCGATGGCGTGACGATCGAGGTCGTCGCCCTGCGGGGCCACTCGCCGAACCAGGTCGGATTCGTCGTCGATGGGGTCTTCTTTTGCGCCGATGTGGTTTTCCCCGCGGCGGCGATTGAGAAATACCGGATACCGTACCTGTTCAACCTGACCGAGCACCTGGAAGCGATGACGGCGTCGCTGGACATCGAGGCAGACCACATCGTGCCGGGTCACGGCCCGATTGAGGCCTCGATCGGAGAGTTGGTCACGATCAACCGCGCGATCGCCGAAGAGACGCTCGATTGCATCCGGCGCTCATTGACCGAGCCCCTGACGCTGGAGCAGATCGCCGAAATCGTGTTCGCTCGAATGGATGTGCCCATGGCGGGACACATCTCGTACTACCTGTTGCGACCGACGATCGCCGCCTACCTGACGCATTTGGAGGGGATGGGCGAGGTCGAGCACGTCATGGCTGGCCACGTCGCGAAGTGGCAACCGGCCTAGCGTCGGCGCCCGAGGCTACGACTGGCGTTTCGCCAGGTCTTCGGCGACGAGTGCGGCGATATCGTTGCCGAGGCGGACGCTGTAGTTGGTCCCGCGGTCCTCGGGGTAGATCTGGGTGGTGTTGGCCAGGTAGAGCCCGTCAAGCGGCGTCCGGTGCGACGGAATCATCGATGAGTAGTTGAGCGGGATGATGGGTTGGGCGGCGCGCTCGCGAAAGACCCATGTGTTCTTCACCCAGGTCGGATCGAATTCCGGATTGATCCGCTTCAGGTATGGCAGGTACTTCTCGACCAGCGCGTCGTCGGACATGGCGAAGTCGGGGTGGTCTGTCTCCAGGTATTTGCTCAGGTAGACGAACCGGCGACCACCATAGACGGCGGGATCGATGAAGTTGGTGTGCTCGATGATGCCGGTGAACGGCATGTCGTCGTCGGCGATGTTCAACCAGTAGATGTCGCTCAGCTTCCGGTCGAGCTCGAGAATCGCGACCACCGCCGCCTCGTACCGCAGCGCGTTGAGCTTCGCCTTGTAGTCGGCCGGGAGCCCCGGGACCATCTTTTCGAACACGTTCGATGGAACCGTCGCGATCATCGCGTCGAAGACTTCCTGCTCGGCGCGATCGGCGGTCGCCACGATCCACTTGCCACTCGGCGCCTGTCCGACGTCGGTGATCGATGCGCCGAGTCGCAGCTCAACACCGGCCTGCTCGCACCCGCGCACGAGTGCGTCGACGATGGTCCGAAAGCTGCCGTCGAAGTAGCCGAGCTTCTCCTGCTCAAGCGGGTTGCCACGGGATGTCGTCCGGAGCCAGATTTTCCCCCAAAACCAGACCATTGCGATCTCGTCGTAGGCCTTGCCGAACTTCGCCTTGAGCTGCGCGCCCAGCGTCTTCCGGTAGGCGCGCTCGCCAAGCGCTCGCTGAAGCCACTCGTGCGCCGTCACCTGCTCGAACGGCTTCCAGTCCTTGCGACGTTGGAGGTAGAGCGTGACCAGCCCGAGACGGATGCGATCGATGAAGGGGATCGACCCCAGCTTGAGGACATCGATGGCGCCGTTGAGCGGGTAGATCTTGCCATCGGTGTAGTACCCGACATTCGACGGGTGCCAGACCAGCTTGTCGCCGACGCCGAGCTCCTCCGCCAGCCCGGCGATCGCGCGGTCGCTGCGAAAGAGGTGGTGGTAGAAAATCTCCAGCTCGGTGTCGCCGACCGGAAAGGTCCCGGCCTGTCCTCCGAACTGGTTGCGTTCCCAGAGCACAACCTCGTGACCGGCCTTTGCCAGCCGGTAGGCCGCGGTCAGCCCGGCGAAGCCGCCGCCGATCACCCCGACGCGCTTCGGGACCGATGCATTCGTAGTCACGCGAGCTGAACTCCTGTTGCGTTATCGCCGGTCATGCTTCCGAGCCGCTGATGCTCGGCTCGGGCCGACGGGTAATGCGCCTCCACAGCCGCTGGATTTCGCCCTCGTGCCAGGAAACCAGCAGCTGACTGGCGTTGAAGATCGATGAGTAGGTTCCGGCGATCACGCCGATCAGCAGGGCGAGCACGAAATACCGCGTCGATTCGCCGCCGAACAGCAGCAACGCGGCGAGGGTGAACACCACGGTCACGGAAGTGTTGAGTGAGCGCACCAGCGTCTGCACGATCGAGTGGTTGACGATGTCTTCCAGGTTCGCGGATGGGTCCGCCATCTGGTTTTCGCGAATGCGGTCGAACACGACGATGGTGTCATGGACCGAGAAGCCGATGACCGTCAGCACCGCAGTCACGAACAGCGCGTCGATCTCCACATCCGCCACAGCACCGAGGATCGAGAATACGCCCAGCACGAAGAGCGCGTCGTGGACCATGCCCACGATGGCGCAGGTGCCGTACAGCATCGCATTGCCGGTATTGCGGAACGCGAATGCGATGTAAAGCAGGATCCCGATCGACGCCGCGATCACGGCAAGAATGGAGCGATTCCGGATCGACTCGCCCACCGAGGCGCCGACTGTTTCGAGCGATTCTCCCTCATGGTTCATCGTCCCGAGCGTTTCGAGGGCCTCCGTCAGCTCCTCCTTTTCCGGAGACGACTGTTGCAGCTCGTGCATGCGGATCAGGTACCGATAGTCGTCACTGTCGCCGACCTGCTGGGCCTGGGCTTCGGTGCGGCCATGTTCGGCAAGCACCTCACGGATGTCCGCGACATCCACGGCTTCCTCGTACTGCACTTCCCAGGCGCTGCCGCCAGTGAAGTCGATGCCGAATTCGAGACCGTTGAACAGCAGCGAGATGATGCCGGGTGCAAGGAGGATGATCGAAAGCAGATACCAGAGATTCCGCTTGCTGGCGAGATGATTCATGCCTGCGCTCCCGGATTGCTGGCTGCCTCGGCCGCCGCCATCTCGTCAGGATCGACGCCGAGCCACCACAGGCCAGGAATGAGGTTGCTCTCGAGAATGACGCGCAGCAGCGTGCGTGAGACGAAAATCGCAGTGAACATACTCACCGCCACACCGACAAACAGCGTGAGCGCGAAACCGGTGATGATGGTCGCGCCGGTGAACTGGCCGAACCAGTAGAGAATCAGGCAGGTGATCATTGTCGCCACGTTGGAATCGCGAATCGATGGCCAGGCGTGGTCGAAGCCGGCTTCGATTGCGCGGTTGATCCTGTGCCCGACACGAAGCTCCTCCTTCAACCGGGCAAAGATGAGCACGTTGGCGTCGACAGCCATGCCGATCGACAGGATGAAGCCCGCGATGCCAGCCAGCGTGAGCGTGACCGGGATGATACGGAACAGCGCGAATGTCATCGCGGTGTAAATCAGCAACGCAATCACCGAGATCACGCCGGGAACTCGGTAGAAGAGGATCATGAACAGCGCCACGGCCGCGAGACCAACAGTCCCGGCGACGATGCTCTTGTCGATCGACGTCTGCCCGAGCGACGGGCCGATCGTCCGGCTGGAAACGACTTCCATCGGCACGCCGAGGGCGCCGGCGCGCAGCTGGAGCGCCAGCGTCTCGGCTTCGTTCGGCGGGACACCGGTGATTTCGCCCTCGGTCGAAATCGGCGCCTGGATCGATGGCGATGAGATGACCGTCTTGTCGATCACGATCGACATCGGCTGGCCGAGGTGCGAGCTGGTGAATTCGTGGAAGGTGCGACCGGCGTCGCTGGTCAGCCGGAAAGCCACCGCCACCTGACCGGTTTGCGGGTTGGTGGTCACGAACGCGTCGGTGAGGTCGGATCCGCTCACGATGGTTTCGTAGACGGGGCCGGCCGGCTCTTCCGGCTCGGCGGCGATCGGCGTCGAGTCTTCGTCTTCGGCCGCAGGCGAGGCTGACGTCGAAGGCGTCGCCTCCGCGTCGAGGTCCTCCGGACCGCCGAGGGTTGTCGTCACCACCGTGCCCGGCGGAAGCGCCTGGCCGTTCGTGTAGATGATTTCCAGCAGGGCCGTGTCCTGCAACACCTCGATCGCCTGGTCGGGATCATCGACGCCGGGAAGCTCGACCACGATTTGGTCGCTGCCGCGCGTCTGGACGAGCGGCTCGCTGACGCCGAGGGCGTTGACACGGCGCTCCAGCGTGTCGCGCGTTCCGGAGAGGAGGCGACTGTCGACCGAGACGCCTTCTGGCGGGTTCGCCTGGAGCGTTACCTGAAGGCCACCCTGGAGGTCGAGGCCGAGACGAACCGGGTGATCGGAGCGGTAGCCACCGAGATCCATCCCTGTCCCCGGCCACGCGATCCAGGTGGAGACGATCGTGATGACAATCACGATAATCAAACTATGCATTGGACGAAGACGCACCGTGTTCCTCCGGATGACGGATTGTGCTGTGTTGCTCGTGCCGGAACCAGTGGTCTCGACGAACGGGCCCCGGCAAGTATAGAGCACCTGTCAGGGAAGCTGGCCCGCCTGGTCGTACAGTCCGCGATCGGTGATGAACTGGATCACCTCGGCCGGAATGAGCCAGTCCACCGGTCGCCCGGCGGCTATTCGCTCGCGGATAACTGTGGCCGAGATATTCACCGGCACGCTGGAGAACGGGTCCACACGGTCCCGTAGGCCCGGAACCGGTGAGCTGGCCAGCGCTTCGGCGATGTCCCATCCGGGCCGTTCCGCGACTGCGAGCCGTGCCAGCTCGATGACGCGCTCCGGTCGATGCCATGTGTGGAGCTCCGCCAGGGAGTCACCGCCGATGATGAACCACAGCTCGGCATCGGGCTCGGCGTCGCGTATCCGCTCCAGCAGCTCGCTGGTATAGGCCGGGGCATCGTCCCGCAGGTCGACCGGATCGACGCTGAACCCATCGGCACCGGATATCGCGATCTCCACCATGCGAAGGCGGTCGGAGGCGTCACTGATCGGACGGCCCGGTTTGTGCGGCGGGCTCCCGGCCGGAATGAATCGCACTTCGTCGAGGGCGAGCTCCTTCAGCGCGCAGGAAGCGATATGGAGATGGGCGATGTGGACCGGATCGAACGTGCCGCCGAGCAGTCCGATGCGACGTGGCGCCGACATGGGTGTCACCTTGACCGTATAGTCCCGGGGGAGAGCCTCGACAGTGGGATTCCGGGCCCGAACGTGCATCTGTCACCCCATCTTGCCATAGCGGTGAAATGAATGAGGGGTGGCGCCCGTTTCGTACGTACATTTACTATCTCCGCATCCACAGATGCCCGCGAGGGATCGGGCATCGAACACCGGCCGCGCCGTCCCCCGCAATCATTGGCGGCGTGCATCCGGATACCTGGAGGATTGATCGACGTATGCCGCCCCGCGCTCAGGAAGAGCCTCGACACGCCCCGCAATCCGAGCGCCGAAGCCGTCGCGAGCGACCTCGCCGGCGCGAAGACCGCGTCACGCGGAAAGCTCCCGCTCGATCCGACGATCGGGTGACACGGACCGGTTTCGCGCCTGACACCACAAGCCAGACAGTCGCGCCCGCACGACGTCAGCCGGCTCTGATCATGCCTGGGTGGCGATACATGCTCACGCTCGCCGCGCCGGACCTGGTCGCGACTGTGTCCTTCCTGCTCGCCCTCGTGGTGGCTGTCGCGTTTGGCGGTGCATCGATCGCCTTCGTGGTTCCCCTCGTGATCCCGGGCCTGGTGCTGGCTGCGATAGACCGGTCGCGGGTGGGGCAGGGATGGCGGGCGGCGGTGGCGGTCAACCTCGCCACGACGCTGGTGTTGTTCCCGCTGCTGGTGATTCGCCAAAGCACCGTGAGGGTGCCGTACCTCGATCTCGCTCACGGCACTGTCTACGCGGCGATGCTGTCGACCTCGGCGGTGATCGCCACGCTCATCGGGATTGCCCTGTTCGCGGCGTGGACGTCCCGGCAGGATCCGGAGACGGCGCCACTGGTGTTCATGCCCGCGGCGTTGCTGGTGCCGCTCCTGACCAGCGCCACCGAGTTCGCCACACTCACGATTGCGCTGTTCGTAGCCGGAACGATTTTCGCCAGTGCGGCCGCCTTGACGATCGTCGCCTCATTGCTCCCGTCGGCGTTCCTCGTGTTCGTGGCGCCGCTTGCGGTCGCCGCCGAGGTGCTGTTCGTCACGCTGGTTCGGCAGGATCGAATCTTTCCGGTTGGCGCGGGGCAGTCGGGGGTCGCGCTGTTCTCGGCGGTCGTTGTCGCGGCGATCGCGATCGCGGTGATGCTGCCCGCGATCAGCTCGTGGATGCGCCAGGTCGATATCATCTGGCAGTATCGCCTCCGCCAGGCAGCAGCATAAGCGCAACAAGAGCGATACGCTCCTCGCTCATTCGATCTGTCGTGCTGCGCCTGTGGCGGTCCGTGATGAGCAGCCGCCACAGGGGCGGCACTACGAAGTGTTAATCCGGATTCAGCATCACCAGCATTCCATCGTGTCTGGCATCGAAATCAAGAACACCCCGC
>CBFGRG010000103.1:0-8593 GCA_965651105.1 uncultured bacterium
CTCCACGGCACTCAACTGGGTGATGAGGAGCGGCGTGCCCTCGGCCGGGTACCATGTTTCCCGCGAGTTCTCGAGAATCGTCGGGAAGTCGGCGAACGCCTCGCGCTCGGCCCAGAACGGCTCGTTCTGGAGATCGACATAGGCCGGGTACCACCGGCCGCCGACTTCCTCGTAGACCGCCTGGAGGTTGTCCGGCTGCATGATATGGGTGATCAGCGCCTTGCCCGCATCGACGTTCGGGCTATCGGCGAAGATCGCCCACGACCACGTGCCCGAGGTGGGGAAGGACCCTGCCGTCCCCTCGGGGAACGCCGCCTGCGCGGTGTCCGCGAGCAGGTCGGGATCGTTTTCTTCGAGATAGCCGAGAATCGACGCCGGGTTGAACACGAACGCCGACTGATACGACTGGTAGGACGTGTTGTTCGACGAGTCGTCCCAACCTGGCGAATCCTGCGGGATCAGCCCGTCGTCCCACCAGCGCTTCACCCGGGTGAGCGCGTGGACGGCGCCTTCGGAGGCAAGCGCGGGAGCGCCCGATTCGTCAACCAGCGTGCCGCCATCGGCAAAGATCAGCTGGGAAATCTGCCCAACGGTGTCCGGCGAGCGGCCGAGCGAAAGGCCGATACCGAACTGACGGGGCGGTTCGGTGACCTGCGTCGCAATCTCTTCCAGCTCGTCGAGTGTCCTCGGTGGGACGCGCTCGCCCGTCGCTTCCTCGATGAGATCGAGGCGGGAGTACATCACGCTGACGTCGGCTTCCATCGGGATGGAGTAGGTCTTGCCGTCGGCCTGGACGTGCGGTAGCAGCGATGGCCAGATACCGCCGGCGAGCTGGTTGAGCTCGTCGAAGACATCGCTGAGGTCGACCAGCCGGTTCTGGTTGGCGTAGAAGATGGTCAGGTCATAGATCATCATCACGACGTCGGGAATCGCGCCCGACTCGACGGCCGTCGCAATTTTCGTTGCGTAGTCCGAGCCTGGCAGCGCGACGTATTCGACCTCGACGCCGTTCGCGTCGCCCCAGTCGCGCATCTGCTGCCCGAGCAGGTCGTCACCCGCCTCGGTGAACGAGACGACGCCCCACACGGTGAGCTTGCCACTGAAATCCTGTCGTGCCGCGGCCGCGGAGAGCGACCCCAATCCGCTGCCAAGCAGGGCGGCTCCGCCAGCGGCGGCCGCGGAGGATCGCATCAGCGATCGGCGGGTGGTCCGAGGTGTGATCAGTCGTGGCTGTCGACGCATTGATGACTTGCCTTTCTCGAATCGCCGCCGGCGTGGGCCGGCAACGAAAGCGGAGTTGTCGAGCACTATCCCTTCACGGCACCTCCTGCGAGTCCCGAAACGACCCAACGCTGAGAAATGAAATAGATGATCACCGGCGGTAGAGAGGCCAGCAGCGAACCAGCCATCAGGCGTCCCCACTGGTAGGTGTCACCGCGCACGAACTCGGTCAACCCGACCGGGATCGTCTTTTGCGAGTCGCGGCTGATCAGGAGCAGCGCGAACAGAAACTCGTTCCAGGCCACGGTGAAGGTGAACAGCGCGACCACCGCCAGTGCGGGCAGTGACAGGGGGATGAAAATCGAAAAGAGCGCCCGCAACCGCGAAGCGCCATCGACCAGCGCCGCGTCCTGCAGCTCCGACGGGACGGTGTTGAAGTACGAGATCGTCATCCAGGTCGAGAACGGTACCGAGAAGATCAGGTAGATGACGATCAATCCCCAGATTCGGTCCGTAAGGTGGAGTTGAAATGCCACCTGGAACAGGGGAATGAACAGCAGCGAGGCCGGGATCAGGTAGGTGACGATCGTCGCCCTCGCGAGGAACCCTCGACCGATGAACTGCAATCGGGTCAGCGCGTAGGCGGAGAAGACGGCGATCACCATCGCGATGATCGTGGTGGAGACGGCAACGATCGCGCTATTCCGGAAATAGACGCGAAAATCGGCGTCGCCAAAGATGTATCGATAGTGCTCGAAGGTGACGCGTTTCGGGAAGATCGTCGAGTCGACGAAGATGTCCCGATTCGGCTTGATCGATGTCACCACGATCCAGAAGTAGGGAAACAGCGTCCACAGGATGAAGACCGTGAGCCCGATCGGCAAAACGATCCGGTGGAGAGCGTGGCGTTGCAGCCAGCGCAGGACCGGCCGGTGCTGTGGTGTTTGAATCCGGGAAACGTCGGTGGTCGCCAATGGGCTCGTCCTTGCCTGCGGCTAGTTTTGCGCGTCGGTCGAAAGCATGCGCTTCGTCAGGATGTAGATGGCCACGATGAAGAGCGGGAAGAACAGGACCGACACCGCCGCCGCCATGCCGAGCTGCCGGCCGCCGGCGATGCCGATCTCGTAGGCCAGCATCGGGAATGTCATCGTCGAGTTGGATGGCCCGCCGCGCGTCATCGCGTAGACGAAGTTGATGCTGTTGGCGGTCCAGATCGACGACAGCAGCACGGTGATGGTGATCGCGGGCATCAGCCCGGGAATGGTGATATCCAGGAATCGGCGCCAGGCGTTGGCGCCATCGAGTGACGCAGCCTCGTATTGGTCATCGGGAATGGCCTGGAGGCCGGCGAGCAGCATCATGGTGTAAAACGGGGTGCCCTGCCAGATAACGACGACGATGACCGCCCAAAGTGCCCGATCGGGATCCGAAAGGAACTGGAGCAGGGTCTCGGAGCCAAGATACTCAACACGGAAGAGGTTGATGAGACCGTTGATGGAGCCGTCGAAAATCCACCGCCAGGTGAGCGCGACGATGATCGTCGGCGTTGCCCACGGCAGGAAGAGGATGGCCCGGACCAGCATGCGCCCGCGGAACGATTCATTCACCATCAATGCCATCAGCAGCCCGAACACGAACTTGATGGCGACCGAAACGAACGTGTAGATCAGCGAGACCTTGACCGTGTTCCAGAAGACGCTGGAGTACTGACTCCCAAAGAGGAGCTCGCGGTAATTGTCGATACCGACCCAGCGGGCCTCGCTGCCGATGGTTTTGTTCTGGAAACTGAGAACGATGCCCGAAACAAACGGGTAGGCGACGAGCGTGACGAGCACCAGGATCAGGGGCAGGGTGAACGCGTAGCCGAGCTTCCAGTCCCGACCAAGCGTCGATGGCGGCCTGCTGCCGGTGGTTGCGTGAGGCGCAGCAGTGCCGGCTGGCGAGCGTTCGGAATGTGCGAGATCTGCGTTGTCCACAGCCCTCGTCCTTCCCTCTTCAGGACTTTGCCGCGGAATCGCAGCTTGACTCGATGGGGGCAGTATAGGGGCCGAAACAAACCTGTCAATAGGCGAAAACCTGTCGTGGACGGAGAATGTCCACGACGAGAGCATCGCGAGGCTAACTTCGGCTCTGGCTACTCAAGAGGGTGTAGGGGAGTTGGGGTCACTCGACCTCGAGGAGACGGACGTGGCGCCAGCCGTCGATGGCGAGCATGTCGCGGACGCCGGTCGGGCGGAGGTCGAGACCGCCGATGCGGTCGAGCGGGTACCACTCCACCAGGAGCGACTCCTCGCGGCTTTCGACATCGAACGATGCCGGCATGACTTCGAAGAAGTGCTCGATCAGGTGGAAGGCGCCATCGTCGCGTGCGAAGCGGTTGTTGGCGGTGAGCCGGTAGACGACGCGCGCGATCGACAGCGTCGTCTCCTCGGCCAGCTCTCGGCGTATTGCGTCCTCCAGAGTCTCGCCGAACTCGACCGCGCCGCCCGGGAAGAACCAGTACGCGTCGGTATAGTCGGGGCGCTGGAGCAGGATGTGGTCGTCGAGAATTACCAGTGCACGGACCGCGGCCCGGATGCGGCGTGACGTGCCGACGTCCTCGATCCAGCGGCGCTCGAGCTCCCGCCCCGGCTCATCTCGCTGAAGCATCGACGATATCCGGCTGCAGCCGCGGCATCGAGACGTTGCGCCGGGCGGCGACGTCCTGCATCTCTTCCAGTTGCCGATCATCGAGGATCAGCGCTTCCTGGATGACCTGGTCCATCGTGCTGGCCAGCACGATATCCAGCTCCGCGCGGACGTTCTCCGGAATCTCGTGGAGATCTCGGCTGTTGTCGATCGGCACGATCAGGCGGGTGATGCCGTGGCGGTGCGCCGCCAGCGCCTTGTCGCGGATGCCGCCGATCGGCAGCACCCGGCCGAGCAGCGAGATCTCGCCGGTCATCGCGGTGTCGCTGCGCACCGGGCGTCTGGTCAGCGCTGAAATGACGGCGGTCGCCATCGTGATGCCGGCCGAGGGGCCATCCTTTGGCGTGGCGCCTTCGGGCAGGTGGATGTGCAGGTCGAGGTGTTCCTGGAAGTTGCGATCGATTCGCAGCTCATCCGAGCGCGAGCGCGCGTAGGAGAGCGCCGCCCGGGCGGACTCCTGCATGACATCGCCGGCGCGGCCGGTGATCGTCAGCGCGCCACGCCCCGGCATCGTCGCGACCTCGACCGGGATGATTTCACCGCCGATCTCGGTCGTGCCGAGCCCAATCGCGAGGCCGACCTGGCTGCCGCCGAGGTCCTGCTCGAATCCGAACTTGCGCGGACCAAGGAACTCCTCGATGCGGTCCTCATCGAGCATGACCGTGCCGCCCGGATCGGTCTTGCCGCGCACCACCAGCGTCGCCACCTTGCGCAGCAATTGGCCGATGGCCCGGTCGAGCCCGCGCACGCCGGCCTCCCGGGTGTATCCGCGGATGATGAAGCGCCAGATATCCGGCGAGAACGAGACCGCCTGCTCGGTGAGACCGTTTTGTTGCAGCTGGCGCCGCAGCAGGTGGCGGCTGGCGATCTCGATTTTCTCGTCTTCCGTGTACCCGGGGACTTCGATCATCTCCATCCGGTCGCGCAGTGGCCCGGGAATATGCTGGGCCGAGTTCGCGGTCGTGATGAACAGGACCTGTGAGAGATCGTAGGTCGTGTCGAGGTAGTGATCGGTGAAGGTCGCATTCTGCTCCGGGTCGAGCACCTCCAGCATTGCCGCGGTCGGGTCGCCCCGGTAGTCGGAGGCGAGCTTGTCGATCTCGTCAAGCAGGATCACCGGGTTGATCGCCCCGGCCGTCTTCATCGCCGAGATGATCCGGCCCGGCATCGCGCCGATGTAGGTGCGCCGGTGACCGCGGATTTCGGCCTCGTCCCGAACGCCGCCGAGGGCGACACGGACAAATTCCCGGCTCATCGCTTCCGCGACAGAGCGCCCCAGGCTGGTCTTGCCGACGCCCGGCGGCCCCACCAGGCAGAGGATCTGGGCCGAGGTGGCGGTGCCGGCGTTCGCCGTCAGCTTGCGCACGGCGAGAAACTCGGAAATCCGCTCCTTGACCGTCTCCAGGCCGTAGTGGTCCTTGTTGAGGACGCGGTCAGCCTCATCGAGATCGATCCGGTCGTCCGTTGCCTCCGACCACGGCAGCGCGAGCATGGTGTCGATGTAGGTGCGCGCCACGGTTGCCTCGGCCGACACGCCCGGCATGCGCTCGAGCCGGGTCAGCTCGCGCAGCAGCTTGTCGCGGACCGCCTCGGGCATCTCGCGCTTGTTGATCGCTTCACGGAGTTGCTCGAACTCGTTGCCCTCGCCGCCGCCCAGCTCATCGTGGATCACCTCGAGCTGTTGCCGGAGGTAATACTCCCGCTGCGACTTGTCCATGTTGTCGCGAACGCGGTCGCGAATACGGCGCTCGAGCTCGACCACATCGAGCTGGTCGGTGAGGCGGGCGCCGATGCGCTCCAGCCGCACGATCGGGTCGGTGGTCTCCAGCAGCCGCTGTCGGCGCGGGACATCGTCGATGATGAGCGTGGCGAGCATGTCGGCGAGGTGACCCGGGTGGGTCGCCTGCTCGACCATCTCCAGGACCTCGTTCGTGAGCGTGTCGCGCGCATCGGCGTAGCGGCCGGCGAGCTCCTGGACGTGCTCGATCATGATGCGAGCTTCGTGCGCGTCGTAGTCCGGCTCGCTCAGGTCGATCGGCATCACGGTGAAGAAGGGCCGGTCGTGCCGGAACTCCGTCAGGCGAACCCGATTGAGGCCTTCCAGCACCACCTGGAAGTTGCCACCCTGCTGCCGCTCGGCGGAGAGGATGCTGACCCGGGTGCCGATGTCGTACATGTCTTCCGGCTCGGGATCGTCAATGATCGCATCGCGGTGCGTGGTGACGATCAGCTCCTGGTCGCCGGAAAGCGCCTCCTCGATCGCGTGGATCGATCGGGCGCGGGCGATGCTGAGGGTGACGACGTTGCGGGGAAAGATGACGTCGTTTTTGAGCGGGAGGAGTGGAAGCCGACCCGGTTCGGGCAGGATCGGCTCGGGTCCATCGAGACGGATGGGATGGTGTCGCATACGACGACATGCCTCCGTTGAGGTCGTGCCGGGTCCCCTTTTGGCGAGTGGAGTGATGCGCGGACCTGGCTGGTGCGTCTGGCGCTTCGCGCGCCTCATGATACCCCACCCGTGGGAAGCGGCGCTAACGTTTGTCGGGTGGTGGTGGCCCCTCGTCGCCCTCTTTCTCGCGCCGCTCACGGACGCTTGCCAGCATCACGTCCACCACGTCGCGAGGGTCGTCGGTGATGGTGAACAGCTCCGCGTCACCCGGCGAGATGGAGCCGCTGGCCTGTACCGTGTTGACGAGCCAGTCGCGCAATCCGCTCCAGTATTCGGACCCAAACAGGACCACCGGCATATCGTCGAGCTTGCCGGTCTGGATCAGCGTGAGCGACTCGAACAACTCGTCGAGCGTGCCGTATCCGCCCGGAAAATAGACGAAGCCGGAGGCGTACTTGGCGAACATGGTCTTGCGCACGAAGAAGTACCGGAACTCGAGCGGCAGCGTCACGTAATCGTTGACGCCCTGCTCGAATGGCAGGTCGATGCCGACCCCGACCGACTCGCCGCCACCCTCGGCGGCGCCGCGGTTGGCCGCTTCCATCAGCCCGGGCCCACCACCGGTGATCACCGTGAAACCGGTCTCGACGAGCAGTTGCCCGGTGCGCCGCGCCGCCTGGTACATCGGGTCGTCGTCTTTGGTCCGGGCGGATCCGAAAATGGTCACGGCAGGACCAAGCTCGGCCAGCGCGTCGAACCCTTCGACGAACTCCCCGAGGATGCGCAGCACTCGCCACTGGTCGGCGTGGGTGAACGCTGCGGCGGCCTCACGATCCTCTTCGGTCCAGCGCAGGAACTCGCGGTCGTCGTTGGATCGCCGGCGCTCTCTCCGACGACGGCGTGCCTGCTGCGATTCGTTCGTGGTGCTGGCCATCGCGGCGACTCCTCCGAGCACCGAGCGTCAGGCGGTTGTCCGCGAGCGAGTGGCTCGCCGCGGCCGTGACGCGGGGTGCGAGTACAATCCTGCGTGGAATGGTAACGCGAGCGGGCGGGAGGCGATGTGATGACAACCCGGGATGGCGCATGCGGCGAGCGGTGAAAAACGGCTGGCACTGGCTCGCGATGTCTCTCGTCGTTGGCCTCGGGTTGGCCGCGTGCGGCGCCGATGGCGGCTCGGCGGACCCAACCGTCGCGCCGGCTACCCCGACCCCGAACGTGACGATCGCCGGGGTTGGTGACATCGTCTGGACCCTCGAGGTGGATCCGGCGACCCAGGCACCGGTCGAAGCCCTGCCCGCGCTCCCGAACGATGCGCCACAGGTGATCGCCGCGTTGCCGGTGGAGACACTGCCGGCCGGGACCGTGCTGCAAGCGCATTGGACCATCGACGGTGAGCCCCTGCCGGCGTTGAAGCCCGATCCGGTGACCGTTGAGGATGGCCTCTCCGACGCCTGGATTACATGGGCGCTTCGCTGGTCGGGCGACCAACCCTGGCCGATCGGACGTCTCGGTATCGTCATCGAGATCGACGGCGCCGACGGACCTGGCGCTGATATCCCGATCGTGCGGCCAAACCAGTGAGACTCGCCTCGCAGCGTCAAGGCGATACATATCGTGATTGGCAGGGCAGGACTGGCGAGTGCTACTCTTGATGCGGGACTGAACAATTCGCGCACCTGCTGGCTACCCGCTGGGCGCGTCCCAACCGCGAGACGAGTATTTCCCATGAATCCGACCGAACACGGAAGCGAAAATCCCAAATTTCAGCACCCTGCTGGCGGGATGAGCGTGCCCTGGAGGCCCTCCGACGTCGCGCCCGACCGCCCTTCCGGCGGCGTCTCCGCGTGCGTGCCGTTCGTGGTGCAGTTTGGCCGGATGATCCTGATGGTCGAGGCGTCCGAGATGGGATGGACGCTGGCCGAGCTGGACTTCCTGCCGGATGCCTGCGTGTTTCGCGAGTCGCGGCGCAGCACCTACACCTGGCCGCGTGAGGCGTTTGGCGCGCTGCTGAGCCGGCTCGCCGGCGCCGAGATCGATACGGCCACCGTCGATCGGCTCACGGCCGATTTTGGCGACTGGCTGGCGGCGGGGTTCTCCCGCCGGTCCGACTGCCGCCCGGCTCGCTGCTGATCGGGCCGCTCCATCGATCGAGATACAACATCGCCCCGGACGATTTCGTCCGGGGCGATTGCTGTAGGCGTGGGGTCTTGCGTCCCTATTCGTGGGAGACGAGGCCCGGGGCCATCTCGCCGGCGCGGATCGGCACCTTCGTGATGTTCTCGAACGGTGGGATCG
>CBFGRG010000104.1:0-8587 GCA_965651105.1 uncultured bacterium
CACCTGTGCCGGGTAGTATGGCAACCGTTCGAAGGCCCGCAGGCCGATCCACGCGACGAGGAGCAGGAGCGCGCGCGTCGCCAGCACGATTGCCAGCGCCTGCGCCGTCAGCGACGTCGCCAGCCAGCGACGCAGCCTCCCCGCCGGCGCGGGTTCAGGCGCCATTCGCTTCCTCGAACCAGTAGGCCCAGAGGTCGTCGAGCTCCTGTCCCGACGCTGCCTCGAACGCCGCCAGCAGGTCGTCCGGCGTGGCGATGGCGAAGCGATGCTCGGCGTAGTAGGCCTGCACCGCGGCGGCGAACGCATCGTGCCCAATCGCCTCGTGGATCGCCTTGAACCCCATCGGCGCCTTGTGATAGGCGGAATAGCTGTAATCGCTACCAGATTGCGAGTCGGTTGGGATGTTGACGATCACGTCCGTCCCGGCGCGATTGAACGACTCGAACGGGTTCTGGATGTAGCGCCGCAGGATGGCCTCGCCCGCCTCGGGACCGTACGTCGCGGAGAAATACAGCTCCGACGACATGAAGTTCGTCAGTCCCTCGTCGATGAAGGCGTGATCGTATTGATTGTTCCCGACCATTCCATACCACCATTGGTGCAGGACCTCGTGGGCGACGGTGAAATCGAGCCCGTTCGGCACGTCGAGGTTGTAGTCCACGCGATAGTAGGACGAGCCGATGTAGATCATCTGCGGGAACTCCACTCCCGCCGCGCCGAAGAGATCGACCGGCACGAGGTCGAGCGTCGTGTAGGGGTAGGGACCGACCAGCTCGTTGAAGTACTCCAGCGACTGCGCGGCGTAGGTCAGCACCGCCTCGCCGACGCGCTCCTGTCCCGGTTCGTACCAGGACGTGATGGTGGTGCCGTCCACCTCGGTTTCGACCCACTCGAAGTCGTTGTCGAGCACGAGCGTCATGTCCCGTACCGGTCCGGTTACGAACCGATGGTCGACGCCCGAGCCGCGCCTGATGGTTTCGGTCGTGATGCCGGTGCCGATCACCCGCCACCCGGCCGGCGCGCGGAAGGTGACGTCGTAGGATCCGATATCGCTGAAGATCGGATCGCCGTTCACGCTTGGCGGATCGAGCACCCAGCCGCGCTCGGTGTCGCGGCCGGCGATCACGGGATACCAGCCGGCCAGGGCCCAGGTGCCATGTTCCGTGCTGATGTTGAGAATGCCGTACTGCTCGCGGGAATCCACGGGCATGACGAGCGTGTAGTCGAGGGCGACCGTCGCCGTCTCGCCGGGGAGGAGCGCCGGTACGAGCGGCACCGATACGGTGGTGCGATCGTCGCTGACCTCCGGAGATACCGCGACGCCATCGCGCGTGGCGGTCTCGACCTGCATGGTGTCGTGACCAGCGTCCGGTCCGTTCGCGTAGAGGCGGAACGGGAGTGCGTCAATGGCCTGGTCGGTGGTGTTGGTCCACGACACCTTGACCGTGCCAATTATCCGTGGCGACTCGACTCCCCCTGACGGCAGGGCCACCTCGGCGTCGATGGTGTAGGCCGCGGCGGCGGTGTCCAGCACGCCCGCCATCTCGTCCTGCCACTCCGGCAGCACCGGCTGCAGCTGGTCGGGCACCGGGGTTGCCGGCTGGGCGGCGGTGGCGGTGCCGGCGAGCGCGAGCAGCATGCTCGCGAGCAGCAACAGGCGCGTGATCCGGGGGACGATCGCGGGTCTGGGAAGCATGGTTGATGTCTCGCTGGTTGGAGCCAGGTGCCGCGCCGGTGGCCGGCGTCCGACCTTGACTGTCCGGGGTTGGTACAATGCGCCGCAGTGACCGGAGGCGCCGGGTGGGGGCGTCCGGGCATACGTGAGGCATTGTAGCGGGTTTCGCCGGGCCGTCATCGCGGTACGGCGTTGCCGCACACCCCACCCCCGCCAGGAGTGAGCGGTGATCGAACCCGTAATCGAGACGCTGCGACTGCCGTCGGACCTGCGCGAGGAAATTCTCGTGCATCTGATCCGGGAGGCGCCGAACGAGGGGGTGGGGCTGCTCGCCATCGCGCGACGCGAAACCACCGCCGAGGCGGTACGCTTCTTCCCGGGAGAGAATATCGATGCCTCGCCTTCCCGCTACACCATGCATCCGCGTGATGTCGTGACGGCGCTGGATACCATCGCCGCGCACGGCTGGGAGCTTGGCGCGATCGTGCACTCGCACCTATCGGGACCGGCGACACCGTCGCGGACCGATATCAGCGAGGCACATTACCCGGATGCGGTGATGCTCATCGTGTCGCTGTCGTCATTGCCGCCCGAAATGCGCGGCTGGCGACTGGTCGAACACGATGATGGCATCGCGATGCGCCCGGTGCGGCTGGAATCGACGTCACCCGTCGCCACAGCCGGCGCCTCCTGATACAGTGGATGCGGACAGGAACGGATTAATGACGATTCATGGTGGACAAGAGGATGTCACGCTTTCGCCGATCCCGCTCGGCGCGGCGGACGATGCAGAGCGGTATCGGCAGGACGATGCCCCGCCCGGCGATGCGCCGGGGAATACCTCGGACTCCAGCGAGCACGAGCCGGCCGTGACGACGCCGACCCGGTCGGTGCCGGAGCTGCTGGCCGCGCTGCGCGCCACGCCGGCCGACCTGGAGCGCCTCATCAGCGGCCAGAGTGCCGAGTCCCTGGCGCGCCCCGCGTCCGATGGCGAATGGGGCGTGGTCGAGATCCTGCCGCATCTGGGCGACTGGGAGCTCGTGCAGCAGAAGTGGATTCATCGCCTGCTGGACGAGGACACCCCGACATTCGAGCCGGTCGACGACTCGCTCTGGGCGATCGAGCGCGATTACGCGGGCCAACCGCCGGTCGAGTCGCTGGCGACCTTCGCCGAGCGGCGAGACGAAACCGCCCACCTGCTCGAAGCGCTCGATGATGAGGCATGGCAGCGGGAGGCGATTCACCCGCGGGTAGGCCGGATCACACTGCATCAGCTAGTCGAGCGAATGTGCGATCATGATGCAAGGCATATTGAGCAGGCGCGCGACGCGCTGGCCTGACCGGCCGGCGAGCTGCCAGAGGGCGAGGACGATGAGCACTGCGACCGGCTACATCCGACTGGACGATCCGATTCCGGGTGAGCAGATCGACCGTATCCAGGGCATGGACAACAACGCCCTGATCATTCGGCTCATGTTCACCGTCAACCACATCTCGCGGTGGCTCACGCCGATCCACGACGACGACCGGCTCGATCGCGCCCTCTACCGCGGCGAGCCGACGGCCAAGGATCTCGTCATCCGGCTGCGTGAGTATGACGAGTGGATCTACCCTCGCATGTTCCTCGCCGCCCACCAGCCCGGTGCCAATTACGATTCGCTCGATGATCCTCGCCTGACGCCGGTGCGGCCCGCATTCGACAAGCGCGAGACCACCACCGTGGTGCTGATCTCCGGATTCCGCCGCTCGCGCCAGTCGATCACCGCGTTGCTCCGGGCGCTGCCCGACGACGCGTGGGACCTCCGCGGTTACAGCGAGAAGGGTGTCGAGGGATCGATTCGCTCAATGGCCGAGGCGACCGCCATGCACGACTATCGCGTGCTGCGCGCCCTTGACCAGACGCTGGACCAGACCGGTGCGCGCGAGGGGCTGGCCGAGATTCAGAAGGTTCACCTCGATGAGCTGCTGAAGCTGGTGCCGGAGCACGTGAATCTCGAGAGCTGATACCCCGGCCCGACATCGAGGGAAGCGTAGTGTCGTCATTCTCTTCCGAATCCCAGTCGTTCTCCGCATCGGGGCTCACCGGCGCCGAGGCTGTCGAGGCGCTGGGTCGCGAGTTTTTCCAGGCCCTCGACGCGCGCGACCCGCGCCGCCTGCGGCACACCCTGGCGGCCAACGCCACCTTTCGCGCGCTGCCGCACATGGCGCCGATCCGCCCGGCCGACGAGATCGTCGCCTACTTCGGCACGGTCGTGTCCAGCTACCCCAATGCCCACTGGGATGTGACTGACGTCATCGCCGTCAACGACCGTGCTGCGGTGCAGTTCGTGATTCGCGAGTACTCTGCGCGATACGGTCGGGAGATCATCTCCGAGCAGATCGCCATCATTCGCGTCGCCGCCGGCAAGATCGTCAGCATCACCGGGTACTACGATACCGGCGAGTTTCACCGCGTCTTCTGGGATCAATAAGCCTTCTCCTGCCAACACCCTGGCCCGTCGTTCGCCTGCCCCGCCCGCCTGGTGGGCCGCTGCCGAACCTGCCCGTCGCGTCGCAGCTTTGCCGAATGTGGCGCGTCCGTTACGGACGCAGGCCCTCGAACTCTGTACAATATTGTGAAGTGGCGCACGAACTCCACCCACCCGCATGTCGTGCACGGCCACAACGTGCCCCGCGGGGACCGGGTGCCGACCGGTCGGTTGGACTGTGCCGCCAAAGTGGAGTCAACGAGGACGAAAGGTCAAAGCATGGGATCTGGGTTGCTGGAGTCGTCGCCGGCATCGGTTCGGCGCGCCGGATGGAACGGTGCCGCAGTCGAGAATATCCCCGATATCGTCATTCGGCGCCTGCCCATCTACGTGCGGACCCTCAAGACGCTGTGCGATCGCGACGTCAGCTCCGCCTCCTCCGAGCAGCTTGCCGAGATGATCGGCGTCACCGCCGCCCAGATTCGCCGCGATCTTTCCTATTTCGGCAAGTTCGGCAAGCAGGGCAAGGGCTACGACACCCACCTGCTGGTCGAGGCGATTTCATCGATTCTCAAGCTCGATCGCCAGTGGCCCGTGGTGCTCGCCGGACTCGGTAATCTCGGACGCGCCATCGCCAACTATCGCGGCTTCAGCCCGTCATCGTTCCGCATCGCCGCGCTGTTCGACCGCAATCCCGCTCATATCGGCCAGCAGGTCGGCGACCTCGAAATCATGCCGATTGCCGAAATGCCCGCCTGGATGCGCGACGAGGACATCCACATCGGCATCATCGCCGCGCCGAAGATCCACGCCCAGGACACCGCCGACCTGATGGTTGCCGGCGGCGTTCAGGCGATCCTCAACTACGCGCCGGTCATCCTCAAGGTGCCGGAAACGGTCACGGTGCGCGAGATCGACCCGGTCAGCGCGCTCCAGAGCATGACCTACTACATCGATGAGGGCTGACCGGCTCCCTGCCATCCACCACGTCCAGACGGCGATGCCGGAGGGCGGCGAGGTCGATGCCCGTCGCTTCTACGGCGATCTGATCGGTCTGTCGGAGATCGAGAAGCCCGAGCCGCTGCGATCTCGTGGCGGGGTCTGGTTCCAGAGTGGCACCCTTCAGCTCCACCTCGGTGTCGATCGGGATTTCAGCCCCGCGACGAAGGCCCACGTCGCCTTCGAGGTCGCCGATATCGCTGCCGTCCGGCAGCGCTGCCTTGCCGGCGGGCACCCGGTCCGCGACGACGATGACCTGCCCGGTTACACGCGCTTCTACACCGACGATCCATTCGGCAACCGCGTCGAGATCCTCCAGCCTCAGGTCGCGCCGAGCGCCGCGATCAACTGACGCATTGCCGGGCTCATGTATCCGCCCGCGCGCCGCACGAGCGAGACTGGCGCCGAGCCCTCGAACCCATCGACATCAAGCAGCCGGATCGTTCCCAGCCGCACCTCCTCTTCGATCGCGCTCGCGAGCACAATCCCGATTCCGAAATCGGCTTCGATCAACCGCTTTTGCGCGGTGAGGCTGTCGATCGCGATCCGCTCCGCGTCGGCGAGGCCGAGCTGGAGGAGATAGCGATCCACCGCCCGGGCGAACGGTTCGCCGGATGACCCAGTGCCGGCTGGAAACCCTATCCACGGGACACCCACAAGATCGCTGGCCGCGAGCACGCGGGCGGGAACCAGTCGCGAATCCGCTGCGCCGGCGATCACGAGCCGATCCTCGGCAATTCGAGTCGTTTCGATTCCCGGCGAGGGATCGTCGAAGTAGCGCAGGCCGAGATGCGCTTCGCCGGCGCTCACCAGCCGGCCGACTTCGTTGCTGTTGGCGGTGCGCAGCATAAGGCGGATGGCGGGATGCGCGGCCCGGAAGCTCTTGATGTGCTCGATCAGTGAGGTACTGGCCAGCGTGCCGACGATTGCGAGGGTGATCGTGCCGCGTTCGCCGGTCGCGAGGTGCTGCACGGCTGCCGTTCCGTCTCGGAGCTCGGCGAGCGCGCGCCGGGCGTGGGGGAGGAACGCCTCCCCGGCATCGGTGAGACGGGCGCCACTCCGCAGCCGCTCGAACAGCGGCGCCTCCAGCTCCATCTCCAGAAGGTCAATGCGCCGGCTGATTGCCGGTTGCGAGATGTGCAGCGCTTCCGCCGCGCGTGTGAATGAGCCGTGGTCGGCGACGGCGATGAACGCCTCGATCTCGATGAACTCCATGACATCAGCTTAGCTGATGGTAATGCGAGTTTCTATGTATTGGACAGATGGATGCGCGGTGTCCAGTATTGGAGCAGGCGATTGACGTCGAGTGTCTGTGGAGGAATGTCAGTGAGCACCATCGAAGCCGAATTCGACCCCATGACCAGCGTTGTCTCTCGTGAGCCTGCTGGTCACTACGCCACCGTGGCGGCGGAGCGAGCGCTCCGGTGGCACCCGGAACGGCACCTGTGGATCGCGGCCCACCCCGATATCGTGCGTGAGGTGTTGGACAACGAGGACTGCCGAGTGCGGCCGATCGACCAATCGATACCCGCGCACCTGGTCGGAACGCCGGCCGGCGCCGCCTTCGGCCGGTTCGCGCGCATGCGGGACGGAGACGATCACCTGCCGAGCAGGCGCGCGATCGTGCGGGCGCTGGCCACGCTCGATCTCGAAGCGGTCCGCTCGACCACGGTGCGCCTGGCGGCCGATATGCCCTCGAGAGACCTGGATCGATATGTGTTCGAGTTGCCGGTGCGGGTTATGGGGTCGGTGCTCGGTGTGCCGGATGATGAGCTGGCCGCGCTCGCGAGCTGGACGACGGCATTGGTGGGCTGCGTCCATGCGTCGGCCAGTGAACCCGAGATCGATGCCGGTGTCGAGGCAGCGGCGAATCTCGACCGCCTGTTTCGACGCTTGCTGCAATCCCCCGAGCCGCCGCCCGTGCTCGTGGCGATGGAGGAGGCGTTTCACGTCGAGGGGCTGCAAACCGACCACGCCATCGCCAACGCGATCGGGTTGCTTTTCCAGACCCACGATGCCACCGCCGGATTGGTCGGCAATGCGATCGTGCATCGGATTCGACAGCCGGAGGCGGGCGATGACCCGATAGACGCGGTTGTCGAACGTGTCGCGCGGCAGGATCCATCGGTACACAACACCCGCCGATTCGTCGCGCGAGACACGGTGATCGCCGGGCAGCGCGTCGAGGCCGGCGACACGATCCTCGTGGTGCTGGCCGCCGCTGGAGCGGTTGAGCCGGACCGGGTGTGGACCTTTGGGCACGGGGCGCATGCCTGTCCCGGCAAGTCGATCGCGCTCACCATCGCCTCGGCCGCGGTCGGGTCGCTGATGGGTCGACAGGCACCGCCGATCGACCTGCCGAGCCCCATGCGCTATTGCCCGCTGGCAAATGTTCGCATCCCGGTGTTTTCCCCTGCGAGTGAGGAGGTGACCCGATGATCGCCGTGATTTTTGAGGTTTGGCCCGCGGATGGTCAGCGCGACCGATATCTCGACATCGCCGCCGATCTGCGCCCCCTGCTGGAGGGCATCGATGGCTTCATCTCCATCGAGCGATTCGAGAGCCTGTCGGAGCCCGGAAAGGTGCTCTCGCTCTCGTTTTGGCGGGACGAGGAGGCGGTGCGGCAATGGCGTGCGCTCGAGCCACACCGCGACGCCCAGCGGGTCGGCCGCCAAGAGGTGTTTGCGAACTATCGCCTGCGGGTGGCCACAGTGACACGGGATTATGGCATGACCGAACGGGATGAGGCGCCGTCCGACAGTCGCGCGGTCCACGACGGCGTGGATCAGTCCCCTCCGGCGGGGAAGCCGGCTTCCTGCCAGCGCCGATAGCGCCAGAGGCGAATCGCCCGCTCCACGGCCGCGATATCGCGAGGGGCCATGTTCGCCATCAGGTGGAACGCCGCCGGATCGAGCTGTTCGGCGGCACGGATCGTTCGCACCCCATGCCGCTGGAGGATATGGACGACGCGTTCCGGCAGGTCGAGCTCGCTGACAGGGGGATAGAGGTGGCTTGTCGCCCGGCGCACGAGCTCCTCGCCGACGCTCCAAATGAGGATCGGGATGCAAAAGACGACCATCGCCAGGGCGAGCCAGCCCACGGCGAGCATCACCGTCGCGCCGAGCTCGCCGGAAACGAGAAATGGCAACACGATGACCGCCAGCCCGAGTACGGCGCCGGTGAGCGAGCGTCGGATCGGGTTGGTGTGAAACGGATCCTGCCAGTGGGTCGGCTGGGTGGCCACGCGGCTGCGGAACTCGCCAATATAGGCGCGGGCGCTGCCGGGCGTCGACGACGTGCGCATGCGAGCATTGTACCGACCGGCCGTTCCCGTGTCAGTGGCCCGTTACCTCCGGGTGGCACCTTTCCCTGCCTCGATCAGGGCCGGACGATGGTAATGCTCGACGGTGGGGGAGGGGTCGTAGAAAGTGATGCAACAGCCGCT
>CBFGRG010000105.1:0-8562 GCA_965651105.1 uncultured bacterium
GGTGGCGGCTTGCGCTGGAGGTTCATGGCAGCGGAGCCCCGGCGGGGGCGAAAGTCGCAGGATCTCCTGTCTGCCGTGAGCCAAGGCAGCGCCGGCAACGGATCGCATCGCCGCAGCCCCGGCGTCGACTGGTAGGCGGGCGTGTGTTGACCACCAACTCCCAGACTCCAGGCACCAACGCACGATTGTCATCCTGAGCGGAACGCCCGGAGGGCGTGGCGTCGAAGGATCTCTTGCCTGCCGGATAGCCTGTCCCGAGCGCCAGAGATCCTTCGGCTCCGGTGCTGTGCACCTCCGCTCAGGATGACAAGCGGGCGTTGGCGGCGGGAATCGGACGCGGGTGACCATCATTCCGGGCGCAAGCGATCCTTCGGCTCCGGTGCTGCGAACCGTCGCTCCAGATGCCATGGCGCGTGCGGCCAGGAGTCGACCGCGTCGTCCGGATCGTACCCGGATAGACAAAACGGAGTCTATCGATCGTGGTCGGGAGTCAGTCCATCGTCGCCTGGAGCTCATCGGCGTAGGCGGCAAAGGTGTCGTCGCCGAAGGTGACCATCCGCACGGTGCGAATCTCCGGGTACCGGATCACCATGCCGCGCAGGGTGTCGATCGCGATCCGGGCCGCTCGCTTCACCGGGAACCCGTAGACGCCAGTGCTGATCGACGGGAACGCGATCGACCGAATGCCGCGATCGTGCGCGATCTCCATCGACGAGCGGTAGCAGCTCGCCAGCAGCGCGTCCTCGTCGTTGCCGCCGCCGTGCCAGACCGGACCAACGGTGTGGATAACCCACCTCGCCGGCAGCCGAAAGCCGGGGGTGATGACGGCGGCGCCGGTGTCACACCAGCCGATCTCCCGGCACGCCTCTGCGAGCTCCGGGCCGGCGATACGGTGGATCGCTCCGTCGACGCCTCCGCCGCCAGCGAGCCGATTGTTGGCGGCGTTGACGATCGCGTCGACCTCCTGCCGCGTGATGTCGCCCTGCACCACTTCGACATAGCCGTCACCGATCGACACGATGAAGCCTCCAGTCGGCGCACATCCCAGCGTCGGGGACGCGGAGGGGCCACACCCGCCGACATCGGAATCACGATGCGGAGGTGCGGCCCTGCGGACCGCCGGGAGGTGAGACTCTCCTACGCGCTCAGGGCGTCCTTGATCAGGTCTGGCACCTGCGACGGGCTCTCGGCAACCTTGACCCCGGCCGCCTCCAGCGCCTTCATCTTGTCGGCCGCCGTCCCGGCGCCGCCGGAAATGATCGCGCCGGCGTGCCCCATTCGCTTGCCCGGAGGGGCCGTCTGCCCGGCGATGAACCCGGCCATCGGCTTGGTCACGTTGGCCTTGATGAACTCGGCCGCATCCTCCTCGTCGGTACCGCCGATCTCGCCGATCATCACGATCGCGTCGGTGTCGGGGTCATCCTGGAAGAGCCGCAGGCAGTCGACGAACGACGTACCGATGATCGGGTCGCCGCCGATGCCAACCGCGGTGGATTGCCCCAACCCGGCCTCGGTCAGCGCATTGACCACCTCGTAGGTGAGCGTGCCCGAGCGGGACACCAGCCCGACCTTGCCGGGCTGGTGGATGAAGCCAGGCATGATGCCGACCTTCGCCTGTCCCGGCGTGATCAGTCCCGGGCAGTTCGGGCCGATCAGCCGCGCGCCCTTGCTCTTGACGTAGCTGTAAACCGGCACCATGTCGTTGACCGGCACGCCCTCGGTGATGCAGATCACGAGCTCGATGCCGTTGTCGACGGCCTCGTAAATGGCGTCCGGCGCGAACCGGGCCGGGACGTAAATAATCGACGTGTTCGCCTGGGTCGCCGCAACGGCCTCGGAGACCGTGTCGAACACCGGCACGCCGGCGACCTCCTGGCCCTTGCGGCCGGGGGTGACGCCGGCGACGACGTTGGTGCCGTATTCCACCATCTGGGTCGTGTGGAAGGTTCCCTCACGACCGGTGATTCCCTGCACCAGCAGGCGGGTATCGCTGTTGACCAGAATGCTCACGCGTTGCTCCTCGCTCAATCAGGGTCGACAGCGGGCCGACCCGTAGGGACGATGCTCGTCATCGCCCTCTCGCCGAGGAATCGACACGACGTCGACCCGCACCGGCGATGCCCATCGTCGCCTTCGTCAGGCGTTGGCGGTCCTGACGACCTCCGCGGCGGCCTCGTCCATCGACGTCACCGCGGTGAGGCCGATGCCGGAGAGAATCTCGCGCCCCTCTTCGGCGTTCGTGCCGGAGAGCCGCACCACGATCGGCACGTCCACCTGGACCTCGCCGAGGGCCTCCCGGATACCGTTGGCAACCTCGTCGCCGCGGGTGATTCCACCGAAAATGTTGATCAGGATCGCCTTCACATTCGGGTCGGCCGTGACCAGCCGGAACGCCTTCGCCACCTGCGCGGCATTGGCGCCGCCGCCAACGTCGAGGAAGTTCGCCGGCTCGCCGCCGTTGAGCTTGACCGCATCCATCGTCGCCATCGCCAGCCCGGCGCCATTGACGATACAGCCGATCGTGCCATCGAGCTTCACGAACGAGATGCCGCTCGCCCTGGCCTCCAGCTCGGTCGCGTTCTCCTCCTCGGGATCGCGCATCTCCTCGATCGCCGGATGACGGGCCAGCGCGTTGTCATCGAAGCTCATCTTCGAATCGATCGCCAGCCACTCGCCATCGCCGGTGATGATGAGCGGGTTGATCTCGACCAGCGTGGCGTCTTCCTTGAAGTACACGTCATAGAGGGTCGAGGCGATCGCGGCGAATCCGTTGACCTTGTCCGCCGGCAGCCCCATCCGGAACGCCATCTCGCGCCCCTGCCAGGGCTGGAAGCCGATGAACGGATCGCCCAGCTCCTTGACGATCGCGTCGGGATTGGTCTTCGCGACCTCCTCGATCTCGACGCCACCCTCGGCGCTGGCCATCACGAGCACCTCGCGGTTCGGCCGGTCGAGCACCACGCCAAGGTAGAACTCGCTGGCGATGTCGGCGCCTTTGGCGATCAACACCTTGTTGACGATGTGCCCGCGAATGTCCATGCCGAGGATGGCCTCGGCGGCGGCTCGCGCGTCTTCCGGCGATTTCACCACCTTGACGCCGCCAGCCTTGCCGCGCCCTCCCGTATGCACCTGCGCCTTGACGACGACGGTGCCGCCGAACTCCCGCGCGATCGCCTCCGCCTCATCGGGCGTCGTCGCGACCTTGCCGGGGTTCACCGGGACGCCGTACTTGGCCAGTACTTCCGCCGCCTGGTACTCATGAACATTCATCGACCGACCCACTCCTTGACGCTGTGCGGTCGCCGGGTCGTGGCGGCGCGTTGCCTCGCCGGCGGACGCGACCCGGTTTCCTCTCGAATTTGCTGGTGTCTAGCATAGCGCGTGCCGGGCCGGTCGCGCTCGAATTCCGCGAAATTGCGCGGCGGATAGGCGTTCACGCCGAGTCATGCATGGTATAGTGCACAGTACCGAGACGTTTCCATCAGGTCGCGCACGTCGGGAAGAACCCAGGGCTTTTTCTCACGTTTGTTCCCTTACCGGATCCGCATCGGCAGGGTTTCTGTTAGACCCGGCAGTTCCACACCAGTTGGTCACGGCGAGGCCGTGACAGGAGAGGTTCAAACGAATATGAGCGATCGCACCCTGACCTGCCGTGATTGCGGCCAGGAATTCGTGTTCACCGCGGGTGAGCAGACATTCTACGCCGAGCGCAGCTATTCGGAGCCGAGCCGGTGCAAGCCGTGCCGGCAGGCGCGCAAGGCCCAGCAGGGCAATGGCGGCGGATACTCGTCGTTCAGCGGCGGCAATGGTGGCGGCCAGCGACAGTTCTTCCCGGCCGTCTGCTCCGAGTGCGGCAAGGACACCGAGGTGCCCTTCCAGCCCACCCCGGGCAAGCCGGTGTACTGCCGCGAGTGCTTCCAGTCGCGCCGCACGCCACGCTACTCCAACTACTAGCAACCCAGGACGCTGCGGCATCGCAGCACGAAGGGGGCAGGCATGATGCCTGCCCCCTTCGTCATTTGGCGGTACGCTCGTATCACCGAGCTCACCTCGGTCGTTGATTCAGGCGCCGGCACGTGCCACCCTATCGCCGTGACGATGGCTTCTCGCCGTGGCGACCCTCCAGCGAGCCGAGCGAAACATCACACAGGACACCATCCGCCGCCATGACCGATCGTCCTCCCAGCCCCAACGGCGCCACACCCGTGGCTCCCCTCGTCCGCGCCGGCAGGCTCGTCGACCTGCGCCGCCACATCGAGACCAATCGTGAGTCGTTCATACGCTGGTACGCCGACGCGGAGATCGCCCAGCTGCTGCGTCACGACCTCGAGCCGCTCAGCCGGCGGGAATCGGTTTCGTATTTCACCCACATCATCATGCCGCTCTCCGGCCGGGGACACTGCTGGGCGATCCACCGCCGGGACACCGGTCAGCTGATTGGCACGGCCGCCGTGACTGACGTCAACGCCGTCCGCGAGACCTGCCTCTATCGGATCGTGATCGGCGAGAAGGATGCCTGGGGTCACGGTTTCGGCACAGAGGCGACGCGCCTCGTCGCCTTGGAAGTCTTTGCGACGCTGCCGGTGCGACGCTTCCGCCTGGAAGTCTTTGCCCACAACGAGCGCGCCTGCCGGGCCTACCAGCGGGTCGGGTTTCGCGCCTACGACCGATACGACGAGCGGGTCCCCGGCAAGAACGTGACACTCGACATTATCGCGATGGAGCTGACACCCGAGCTGCTGGCATCGAACATGCCGGAGCACGGAGAAGGCATGCCGATTTCGGCAACTGACTGACGGCGTTGCAGGTGGCTACACGCGCCCGCCGGACACCGCTGGCGATGGATTAGTATTGTGATCATGTCTGCCGACTCCAGGGCTCCACAGCCCCGGTCCGCCTTGATGGTCCGGGAGCCCGGATAGCGGATTGCCCGGCGCGCGTCACCGACCTGCATGCGCCGAACGCGCCGAACATCCACGAGGGATCATAACGATGGCAAACGATACGCGCTCGACCACTCCATTGCTGGACAAGATCAACTCGCCGGCGGATCTCAAGGGCCTCAGCGTCCGCCAGCTGAGCAAGCTCGCTGCCGAGCTTCGGCAGGAGCTGATCGGTACCGTCACCCAGACCGGGGGTCACCTCGGCGCCAGCCTCGGCACCGTCGAGCTCGCCATCGCCTTGCACACCGTCTTCGAGTCACCCAAGGACCGGCTCGTCTGGGATGTCGGCCATCAGGCCTACGTCCACAAGCTGCTCACCGGCCGCCGAGACCGTTTCGGCACCATCCGGCAGGAGGGCGGCCTGAGCGGGTTCCTCAGCCGCGACGAGTCGGAGCACGACTGCTTCGGCGCCGGCCACGCCTCGACCTCGATCTCGGCCGGACTCGGCATGGCCGTCGGCGAATCGCTGAAGCCCAACAAGCGCGATCGCGGCAACGTCGTCTCGATTATCGGCGACGGCGCGCTTACCGGCGGCATGGCCTTCGAGGGGCTCAACAACGCCGGGCACATGGATGACCTGCCCTTCATCGTCGTGCTCAATGACAACGAAATGTCGATCGCGCCCAACGTCGGCGCGCTGAGCCGCTATCTCGACCGCGTCCGCACGGATACACGCTACAACCGCGCCAAGGACGAGCTGGTCGAGCGACTCGACAAGCTGCCGCAGGGGGAGCTGCTGGTCGAGCTCGGCAAGCGCATGAAGGACTCCGTCAAGGAGCTGCTCTACCACTCGATGATCTGGGAGGAGTTGGGCTTCACCTATATCGGTCCGGTCGATGGCCACAACATCCCGGACGTGATGGAGGCACTGCGCCGGGCGCGCGACCTCAAGGAGCCCTGCTTCGTCCACGTCGTCACCCAGAAGGGCAAGGGCTACGAGCCAGCCAACAACGATCACGAGAAGAGCCACGCGGTCAGCGCGCCGAGCACGCCGAAGGCAGCCAACGCCGCGCCGACACCTCCGAAATACCAGGACGCTTTCGCCGACGCCCTGATCGAGCTGGCCGCTGATGACGAGCGGATTATCGCCATCACCGCGGCGATGCCGGGCGGCACGTCACTCGGGAAATTCGGAGAGAAGTACCCGGCCCGTTTCTTCGATGTCGGCATCGCCGAGCAGCACGCCGTCACCTTCGCCGCCGGGCTCGCCACCGAAGGGTTGCGGCCGGTGGTCGGGATCTACTCGACCTTCCTCCAGCGGGCATTCGACCAGATCATCCACGACGTCTGCATCCAGAACCTGCCCGTCACCTTCGCGATGGACCGCGCCGGATTCGCCGGGGACGACGGCCGCACCCATCATGGGGTGTTCGATCTCACCTACCTGCGCCTGATCCCGAACATGACGCTGATGGCGCCGAAGGACGAGAACGAGCTGCGGCACATGCTCGCCACCGCCGTCGAGCACGACGGCCCAATCGCCATGCGTTACCCGCGCGGCGCCAGCCTTGGTGTCGCGATCGATCCGGAGTTCCACACCCTCCCGATCGGCAAGGCCGAAACGATCCGGGAAGGCGAGGACATCGCGCTCGTCGGCATCGGCACGACCGTGCTGACGGCGGAACGAGCCGCCGATGCGCTCGCCGCCGAGGGCATCTCGGCGACGGTCATCAACGCGCGTTTCGTGAAGCCACTCGACGAGGAGCTGCTTCTTGACCTGGCCCGGACGCACCGGGGCGTGGTCACGATTGAGGAAAACACCTGCATGGGCGGGTTCGGCTCGGCGGTGCTGGAGCTCTACAATCGGGAACGGGTCGACACACCGGTACGGGTCGCGGCGATTCCCGACAAGGTCTTCGAGCAGGCGAGCCAAAACAGGCTGCGAGAGTTGGCCGGGATCGGCATCGACAGCGTCGTCACGATTGGCCGGGAGGTGGCACAGACCGCATCGCGCTCGCTGCACGCGGTCGAGATCTCGACTGTGGCCGACTGACGCTGCCACCAGGAAACAACCTGCCAAGAAGCAGCGTCACTCTCCGTTTCGCCCGGAGCGACGGCAGTCCATTCCATCCATCGGACCGGCCCCGGTCCGGTCCTTCTGCGGGAAATCCCATGCCCCTGACCGACCTCGATGACACCCAGCGCGAACAATTGCGCCGCTACCGCGACCTGCTGCTGGCGCGGAACGCCCGGACGAACCTCACCGCCATTCGCGATCCCGAGGGGGTCGACCGGCGACTGGTCGCCGAGAGCCTGCGGCTACTGCCGGCCCTCGATGCCGCAACTCAGCCGGGCGATGAAGTGATCGACATCGGCACCGGCGGCGGCATCCCCGGCCTGCCACTCGCCATCGCCCGGCCGGATCTTCGCTGGACGCTCGTCGACGCCACCGCCAAGAAGGTGGCGTTCGTTCAGGACGTCGTCAATGAACTCACCCTGCCGAACGTGGTGCTGTACCATGGTCGCATCGAGGAGCTGGCACACGAGCCACACCTGCGGGGCCGGTACAGCCTGCTGACCGCCCGCGCCGTGTCGTCGTTGCCGGCATTGCTGGAGCTCGGGCTCCCCATGATCCGTATCGGCGGCACGCTGTTGTTGCCAAAAGGCCCGGACATCGCCGACGAGGTATCGGCGGCGCGCCAGGCAGCGGGCATGCTCGGTGGTCGGATCGTCTCCCACGATCCCCTGCCGGACGCCGGCACGGATGTCGATACGACGCTCGTCATCGTATCGAAGGAGCGCGAGACCCCGGACGCCTATCCTCGCCGCGCGGGTGTGCCGGCACGGTCGCCACTGGGCATGCCGCGCGGGGAGCAGGCGATCAGGTGAATTGCCACAGGACATCATGTCTGATCAAACTGACTGCTGCAAATGGAAGCCCGCTTCCTGGCCCCGCATCTTCTACCGCAAGGAGAAGTTGAGGGGTGCCTGCTGGGAGTACGAAATTGCCGGCGGCTGGATTGACGTGCCACGACCGAACGGCGAGACGCGCCATCTGCTGCGGCATGCGTTCCGCTTCTACCGTCCCCGAGAAACCACGATCCGCACCCCCCGCGGCGATCACATCGTTCGCCGCACTGCCGCCGAGCAGTGGTTCTTTCCCGATCGCTGGTTCTCGCTGCTGCGCTTCACCACCGCGGAGGACGACACGGTCGGCTACTACGTCAACTTTTCGCACCCGTTGCGGGAGCTGAGGCCCAACTACTACCGCGACATCGACCTCGAGCTCGATCTCTGGCTCGATGTCGACGGCACGATGACGGAGCTTGATCGGGACGAGTTCGAGGATGAAATCGCCGCCGAGCGCCTCTCCGCCGAGTGGGCTGCGGAGGTCACCGCCGCCGCCACTTCCGTGATCAACGCGGTCAACTCCTGCATCGACCAGCACGGTCCCGACGTAGAGTGCACCCGTGATCCGGTCTTCGGAATCCCTGAGTTCATCCTCCGGGCGTGATGCCTATCTGCCATCCAGCAGATCCGGGTCAAAATCTGACATTTACCCACATCTTCGGCGCCAGGTGCCTCGGCTGAGTTCTCCGGAACGCCGCAGGGGCCGTCCAGTTGTCGGTCGCGTCCGGCGGGTTCCCCGCGGCCCGCCAGACACCCCGCTTCCCGGCTG